>NZ_JBQGCX010000720.1:0-5078 GCF_052038725.1 Actinosynnema sp. | reverse complement strand
GCCGAAGCCGCCCGCGCCACCGGCGAAGCGACCGGCAGCCGCACCGCCCGCGCCACCGCCCGCGCCACCGGCGCCGCCGAAGCCGCCACCGGCGCCGCCCGCACCGCCCGCGCCGCCGAAGTTCGGCGTGTAGCGCGGGTTGGTGTTGGCCCCGCCCGGCGGGACGTACCCCGGACCCGTGCCGACGCCCGTGTTGGGGCGCGGCGGCGTGTAGCCGGGGTTGTTGGTCGGGTTCGTGTAACCGGGGTTGGTCGGGGTGTACCCGCCGGTGTTGCCGCCGGTGCCGGTCTGGTAGTTCGGCGGCGTGTAGCCGGGGTTGTTCGTCGGGTTCGTGTAACCGGGGTTCGTCGTCTTCGGCGGCGAGTACGTCGTCCCCGAGGTGTTCGTCGTCGCCGGGGGCGTGTACGTCGACTGCGGCGGGGTGTAGCCGCCCTGCGGGGTCGGCGTGTAGCCGCCGTACGAGGGCGACGGGGAGGACGACGCGGGCGGGGTGTAGCCCGAGTTCGCCGGGGGCGTGTACGCGGGAGCGGACGCGGCGGCCGGGGTCGGCGACGCGTAGCTCTGGTTGGTCGTGCCGCCGCCGCCCGACGGGCCGCTGTAGCTCGCCGCGGCGGGCGCGTACCCGGTGCTGCTGCCCGAGGTGGTCGCGCCGCCGGGGCTGTCGTACCCGCCGCCGCCGACCGGCTTGTAGCCCTCGGTGGACACCGGGGCCCCGCCGCCCGCGCCGCCCGCGCCAGCCGGGCCGCCGTAGCCGGAGACCTGGCCGCCCGCGTTGGTCACGCCCGCGGCGGTCAGCGCGCCCGAGGCGTCGCCGAGGCCGGGCGCGTCCACCGTGCGGATGGTCGCGACCTGGGGCTCCTCGTAGGCGCCGGTGGTCGGGTTGAACGGCGGGCTGAACTTGGGGGTGTTCTGGTCGACGTTGCGGGAGTCGTTCTCCATCGACGTCATCACGTTCACGGCGTGCTCGTGCTGGAGCCGCGCGTGCTCGTTGGCCGCCTGCACGTCCACCGAGGACGAGGCGAGCCAGGTCAGGCCGCCCGAGCTGAGCGTGTTGGTGGCCTGGTCCCAGTTGAACTCCACCGGCTCGGGGATGTTCGTCCGGGCGTTCTGCATGATCTGGGCCTGCTCCTGGACCCTGGTGCCCACCGTGACGGCGGTCTCCGCGGTCTCGGTCACCCAGTCCGACAGCAGCCGGATCGCGGCGCGCGCGCCGTCGGCCGAGTCGCCGGTCCAGCCGCTCTCGCTGGCCGAGACCCGCTCGTTGATCACGCGGGCGGCCTCGGTCAGCTCGGTGCCGAAGTGGCCCCACTCCGAACCGATCTCACCGGTCTGACCGGGGTCGTTGTTCGTGTGGACCGAGTCGTAAAGCTCCCGGTGCGACCTGGACGCCCAGTTCTGGGTGTCGGTCAGAACCAGGTCCGCCGCTTCCTGCTCCACGAGCCCCGTCCTCTCAGTTGCTGTTCAGGTTGGCCGCGCCGCTGAGCCGCCGCAGCTCGTCGCGGTGCTCCTCGTCGATGGCCTGGAAGTTGCGGATGGCGCTCTGCACGGAGTCGTGCGTCTGCTGCAGCACCTCGCGGTAGGAGGTCATGACGGAGGCGAAGGAGTAGGGGTCGCCCTCGGCGCGCTCCTCGAACTTCGACTTCATCCGCTCGCTGACCGGGTTGGTGCCCAGCGGCGCGGGGCGGGCGAGCCTGCCCGCGCGCTCCAGCCAGGAGTCGACCTGGTCGATCTGCTCCAGGAGCATCTTGCGCAGCTCCTCGCCCACGACGGGGTCGAGCGAGACCTTGCCGGAGTTCACGGTCTCGTTGAGCGCCACGACCTCTTCGCCCAGGGGGACGCGCTTCTTCGGCGCAACCGGCTGCTGGGCCTGGTTGTCGGTTCCCGCTTCGTCGATGTACATCGTTTCCCTCGCGAAGGCAGTCTGCAGGACGGAACCCAAGCTGCCAGGCGTCGCCAACGCAAACCCAACGCGCCACCAATGCGAGTGGATCGGCGGCGGATGCTCGTGTGGGAAACTTTTCGCCGCACCGTGACGAAGCCGAAAGGTCTGCAGATGCGGGTGAACCTGCTCGGCCCGGTTGAACTCGTCTCCGCAGGTGGGGACGCGGTCCACCTCGGCGCGGCCAAGCGCAGGACGGTGCTCGCGGCGCTGGCGCTGGAGCTCAACCGGGTGGTGTCCGGGGACCGCCTGCTGTCGCTGGTGTGGGACGGCTCACCGCCCCCGCAGGCCAAAGCGGCCCTTCAGGGACATATCGCCCAACTCCGGAAGGTGCTGGGCGGCGGTGTGGCGCTGGTCACCCGCTCGCCGGGGTACCTGCTGACCGCCGAGCGGTCCGCCGTGGACGTGTTCCGGTTCGAGGACCTGGTCGCCGGTTCGCGGGACGCGGACGACGAGCGGGCGGCCGAGGAGCTGGCGCGGGCGCTGCGGCTGTGGCGCGGGCCGGTGCTGGCGGACGTGGCGAGCGAGGTGCTGCGGGAGTCGGTGTCGGCGCGGCTGGAGGAGCTGCGCACGGTGGCCGTGCAGGAGCTGGCGACCCGGCTGTTCCGGCTGGACCGGGCCGAGGAGGCGGTGGCGGCGCTGACCGGCGCGGTCGCCGACCACCCGCTGCGGGAGCCGCTGGTGGCCAGGCTGGTGCTGGCGCTGCACGGCGCGGGGCGGCAGGCCGAGGCGCTGGAGCTGTTCCACCGCACCCGCGAGCAGCTGGCCGAGGAGCTGGGCGTCGATCCGGGGCCGGAGCTGCGCGAGGCGTACCAGGCGGTGCTGGACGGCGGGGTCGTCGCGACCCGGCCGGTGTCCGCGCCGCAGGTCAGCGTGCCCGCGCAGCTGCCGAGGGAGCACCGGGGGTTCGTCGGGCGGGCCTGCGAGCTGGCCGCGCTGGAGGCGGACCTGGGCGGGCAGGACTCGGCGATCGGGCTGCTGGTCGGACCGGCCGGGGTGGGCAAGACGGCGCTGGCGCTGCACTGGGCGCACCGGGTGGCGGCGGACTTCCCGGACGGCCAGCTGTTCGTGAACCTGCGCGGCTTCGACGAGACCGAGCCGCTGGACCCGCGCACCGCGCTGGTGGGGTTCCTGCGGGCGCTGGGCGTGGACGACTCGCAGATCGCGGTGGACCTGGAGGAGCAGGCCGCCCAGTTCCGGTCGCTGGTGGCGGGCAGGCGGGTGCTGGTGGTGCTGGACAACGCCAGGTCCGCGGAGCAGGTCCGGCCGCTGCTGCCGGGGTCGGCGCGGTGCATGGTGCTGGTGACCAGCAGGCTGCTGCTGGACGACCTGGTGGTGACCGAGGGCGCGACGTCGTTGCAGGTGCCGCAGCTGGAGGAGGGCACGGCGGAGGACCTGCTGGCGGCGGCGCTGGGCAGGCACCGGATCGAGCAGGAGCCGGAGGCGGTGGCGGAGCTGGTCGAGCTGTGCGACCGGCTGCCGCTGGCGCTGCGGATCGCGGGCGCGCGGCTGGCGTCCCGGCCCAGGTGGACGATCCAGTCGCTGGTCGACGAGCTGCGCGACGAGCAGGGGCGGCTGTCGGGGCTGTCGCTGGAGGCGGGCACGGGCGTGCACGCGGCGCTCGCGGTGAGCTACCGGGAGCTGCCGGAGGCGGCGGCGCGGCTGCTGCGGCGGTTGGGGCTGCACCCCGGCACGGACCTGGACAGCTACACGGCGGCGGCGCTGATGGACATCGGCGTGGGCAGCGCGCGCACCCACCTGCGGACGCTGGCGTACGCGAACCTGCTGCACGAGTCCATGCCGGACCGGTACTCGCGGCACGACCTGGTGCGGCTGTTCACCCACCACCTGGCGGCGACCGAGCCGGAGGAGGACAACACCGAGGCCACGCACCGGCTGCTGGACTACTACCTGCACGTGGCGGACCTGGCGCGCGGGCACCTGTCGGACCACGTGCAGCCGTTCGAGCCGCTGAGCTACCAGCCGGCGAGCGCGCCGGAGCTGCGCTCGCACGAGGCGGCGCTGGGGTGGTTCACGCTGGAGGAGGCGAACCTCGGGCTGGCGCTGGACATCGCGGTCGGCTCGGGGCTGCGGGAGCGGACGTGGCAGCTGGCGCTGTGCCTGGACGCGTTCCACTTCCGGCGCGGGAACCGGCTGGACCGGTTGGCGCTGTGCGGGATCGGGCTGACGGCGGCGCGGGCGCTGGGCGACAAGCACGCGGAGGCCACGTTCCTGCTGCGGCTGGGGTCGACGCTGGCCGATCTCGGGCGGATCGAGGAGGCGGTGGCGGCGTGCGGGGAGTCGGCGGCGCTGGCGATCGGGGATCGGCACTTGGAGTTGGCGGCGCTGGCGAACCTGGGGTACTGCCTGATGGCGGCGGGGCGGTTGGCGGAGGCCGAGGAGCGGATCCGGGAGACGGTGGAGATCGCGCGGGAGGTCGGGGACGCGCGGTCTCGGGCGAGCGGGTTGAACAACCTGGCGAACGTGCTGCTGGCTCGGGGGGAGCCGGAACTGGCCCTGGGGCACGCGGTGGAGGCGCTGGGGTTGTTCAGCGGGGACTCGCCGACCAAGGCGCACACGGCGACGTTGCACACGGTGGGGGCGGTGTTGCAGGAGTTGGGGCGGCCTGAGGAGGCGTTGGAGTCTTATCGGGCCGGGTTGGCGCTGGCTGAGGCCATTGGGGATCGGTACCAGGAGGCGTTGTGCCACCGGGCTATCGGGGATGTGCTGGAGCGGTTGGGGATGGCGGAGCAGGCGGTTCCGCACTGGTCTGAGGCGTTGCGGCGGTATCGGGATTTGCGGTTGACGGAGGGGGAGGAGTTGAGCGGGAAGGTGGATGGGCCTGGGGTGGGGTAGGTGTGGGGAGAGGGGGAGGTTGAAAGTCACAAGCTGAAGGGCACGCCTCGCCGGCGGGGCAGACCTCCAAAAAAGAGGGGGACGGGCTCTGCCGGCCGGTGACCGTTGGGTTGGTGGTCCCGTTGTACCCCTGCGGTGGTCCGGGTCCCTCTTCTCCGTTTGGCCTCCTTTCAGGCAAGCACGCTCGTCAAGACGCCGTTCGACTCGGGTGGTCTGCCGCAGAGTGCGGCGGCGTCTTGACAAGCGTGCTCGGGCTTCGCCAGGCCAAACGGAGAAGAGGGAC
>NZ_JBQGCX010000719.1:0-2737 GCF_052038725.1 Actinosynnema sp. | reverse complement strand
TCCGGCGCCAGCTCCTCGGGGTCCCCCCCGCCGCGCCGCGGCGGCGCGGGGGTCAGCGCCACGAACTGGTCGCGGGCCCCGCGCGGCGACTCCGCCAGGATCTGCGCGGGCTCCACCACGAGCACCGAGTCGAACTCCAGGCCCTTGGTGTCCGTCACGCCCAGCACCACGACCTGCGCGTCCAGGTCGTCGGTCGCGCCCGGCACCACCGCGCGCAGCTCCGCCAACCGCGCCGACGGCACGATCACCGCGAGCTTGCCGTCCCCGATCGCCGCCGACTCGGCCCCGACCACCTCGGCCAGCCCGTCCGCGACCGACCCGACCCGCCGCGCCCACGGCTCGAACCCGCTGTCGCGCACCGACGTCGGCGGTGCCAGGTCGGCGTCCACGCTGGCCAGCACGTCCGCCGCCACCGCCATGATCTCCGAGGGCGTCCGGTAGTTCACCGTCAGCTCGGTCAGCTTCCAGCGGTCCAGCACGTACGGGGACAGCACCTCCGACCAGGACGTCGCCCCGCCCACGTCGCCGGTCTGCGCGATGTCGCCCACCACGGTCATCGACTTCGACGGGCAGCGCCGCATCAGCGTGCGCCACGCCATCGCCGACAGCTCCTGCGCCTCGTCCACGATCACGTGCCCGAACGTCCACGTCCGGTCGGCCGCCGCGCGCTCCGCCGCCGTCTCGTACCGCTCGGCCCCGTGCCGCTCGGCCAGCTTGTAGGCGTCGACCAGGTCGGTCGCCATCAGGATCTCCGGGTCGGCGTCGTCGGCCAGGTCCAGGATGTCCAGCACGCCCTGCGCGTAGTCCACGGCCTGCCTGCGCTGCCGCTCCGCCCGCGCCTTGGCCTCGGTGTCGTCCTCGCCGAGCAGCTCGGCCGCCTCGTCCAGCAGCGGCACGTCGGCGGGCGTCCACTCGCCGCCCGGCTCGCGGCGCAGCAGCTCCCGCTCGGCGGGGGTGAGCTTCGGCGCGGCCTTGGCCAGCAGCTTCGGCGAGGCGTACAGCTCCTCCAGCAGCCGCTGCGGGGTCAGCACCGGCCACAGCCGGTCGATCGCGGCCTGCACCTTCTCGTCCTCGCGCAGCTCGCGGCGGATGTCGTCCACGTCGGCCGCGTCCAGCAGGTGCCTGCCCAGGCGCGCCACCGCCTGGTTCGCCAGGGTGGTGATCACCTCGCGCTGGAAGGTGCGCCGCGCCTCGTTGTGCGGGCGGCGGGTGCGCCGGGCCCTGCCGCGCGCGGCGCTGATCGCCTTGCGGTCGAGCTTGAGCACGTCCTGCTCGAACGGCACCTCCACCAGCGCCGGGGCCTCCTGGCGGTCCCGCACGGCGTGCGCGACCACGTCGGCCATGGCGAGCCTGCCCTTGATGGTGGCCGCCTCGGTGGGCTCGCGGCCGGTCGCGGTCAGGCCGGGGTACAGCTCGCCGACCGTCGACAGCAGCACGCCGGTCTCGCCCAGGGAGGGGAGCACCTGGCCGATGTAGCGCAGGAACGTGCTGTTCGGGCCGACCACGAGCACGCCGCGCTTGGCCAGCTGGCGGCGGTGCGTGTAGAGCAGGTACGCGGCGCGGTGCAGCGCGACGGCGGTCTTGCCGGTGCCGGGGCCGCCCTGGACGACCACGACGCCGTTCAGCTCGGTGCGGATGATCCGGTCCTGCTCGGCCTGGATGGTCGCGACGATGTCGCCCATCTGACCGGTGCGGCTGGCGTTGACCGCCGCGAGCAGCGTCGCCTCGCCGGTGAGGCCCTCGTTGCGGCCGGGGTCGACCGAGTTGATGTCGAGCGACTCGTCGTCGAAGCCGACGACCTTGCGCTGCTTGGTCCGCAGGTGCCTGCGCCTGCGCACGCCGTCCGGCGCGGCGGCGGTGGCCAGGTAGAACGGGCGGGCCGCGGGGGCGCGCCAGTCCATCAGCAGCGGCTCGTACTCCTTGTCCTCGTCGAACAGCCCGATGCGGCCGATGTAGAAGCGGTCGTCGGTGTGGAAGTCGAGCCTGCCGAAGCACAACCCGTTCTCCACCGCGCTGTACTGGGCCAGCTGGTCGGAGTACATGGCGACGGAGGTGTCCCGCTCGGACCGCATCTGGTGGGTGCCGCCGGTCTGCCGGAGCGCGCCCGACAGCCGCTTCGAGCTCTGCTCACGGAGGTCGTCCAGCCTGGAGTACAGCATCGAGACGTATTCCTGCTCCGAATCGGTTTCCGCGATTCGGAGTTCATCGGCCGGGGTTGACAACGTGCCTCATTTCTCGATAGCGTGGTTTGTCAGGCTGTTCGGTTTTAGCCTGTTATCTTCTGCGTGCGCGCAGAATGACTAATCTACACGCTGGCCAGGCGCGCTGAGCACACCCGCCGCCCGGACCTGCGAACTCCGCCCCACTGCGGTCCCGGCCCGGTGCCTTCCCGCGCGCCCCGTGACGGCGGGGCGGTCGATGACCGGGGTGCGGCCTCGCTGCCGCTGGGGGCGACTCGATCGGGAGATCCGGCTGCGGGACGCGCCTTCGGGACGCGCCCGCGGGGTTCGGCGGCGGCTCGGCCGCGTGACGCGCGGGGGGAAGCTCGCGGTGAGCCGCGTCTGCGCGCGGAGTCCGGCGGTGGCGCCCGGCGCGGGACGCGCCTGCGGGGTTCGCCCGTGGTGCCCGGCTGCGGGACGCGCTTGGGGAGTCGGTGGCGCCCCTGTTCGCAGGACACGCCCGTGGAGTCCGCTCGTTGAGCCCCCTTCGGGACGCGCTTGGGGGCGGTGCCCCTGCC
>NZ_JBQGCX010000718.1:0-2480 GCF_052038725.1 Actinosynnema sp. | reverse complement strand
TCGCTGAAGTGCGCGAGGATGATCACTGCTTTCCTCCGATTCGCAGCCTGAGCCGATCAGCGGAAAAGTACGCTCCAGTCCACTGGGCCAGATCGCTGGCCACCCGAACGAACTCGGGGGTGTAGGCACGTGCCGGTGCGGTCCAGAGCCCGGAGCGCCCTGCAGAGGCGCGCGCTGAACCTGGCCAGGACCACCCCCGGACGGCTCACCCTGCTCGCCCTGGCGCTCGCCGGGCTGAGCCTGCTGGTGGGTCTGCTGACCGCCCAGTCGGTCCAGCGGCGCACCGACGCGCTGAGCGTGCTGGCCGACCAGACCGAGCCGCTGGCGTACGCCGCGCAGGAGGTCTACCGGGCGATGGCCGACGCGGACGCGACCGCCGCGAGCGCGTTCCTGTCCGGCGGGGTCGAGTCGCCGCAGCTGCGCCAGCGCTACGAGGACGACATCGCCCGCGCCTCCTCCGCCCTGTCCGCCGCCACCGACGCCCCCACCCGCGCCGGGCCACTGGCGGACGAGATCGACACCCTCGCGCAGCAGCTGCCCGTCTACACCGGCCTGGTCGAGACCGCGCGCGTGCACAACCGGCAGGGCAACCCGGTGGGCGCGGCCTACCTGCGGGAGGCGTCCGAGCTGATGCGCGGCACCCTGCTGCCCGCCGCCCACGACCTGCACCGCGCCCAGTCCGACGCCACCGCCTCCGAGCTGGCGGCGGCGGGCGTGCTGCCGTGGACCGAGCTGCTGCTGGGCGGGGTGCTGCTGTCCGCGCTGGCGGGCGCGCAGCGCTACCTGTTCCTGACCAGCAACCGGCTGCTCAACATCGGCCTGGTCGTGGCCAGCGCCGCCTCGGTGATCGCCCTGCTGTGGTCGCTGGTGGCCAGCCTGGTCGTGGTCGCCGACACCGGCGCGGGCCAGACCGCCGCCCGGCAGGTCGACGTGCTCGCCCAGGCCCGCATCGCCACGCTGAGCGCGCGCGGCGACGAGACCCTCGCCCTGGTCACCAGGGGCGGCGGGGCCACCGCCTACGAGGACGGCTACCGGCGGCTGGACGGCGAGCTGGAGGAGCTGCTCGCGCAGGCCCACGCCGGTGACGCGGGCGAGCACCACCGGCGCTGGCAGCGGGCGCACGCGATGCTGCGCGCCGCCGACGACCGGGGCGACTGGGAGGGCGCGGTCGACCTGGCGCTGGGCACCGGCTCCGAGGGCGCGGCCTCCGCGTTCGACGCGCTGGACCGGGACCTGGTGGACGCGCTCGTGGCGGCCCGCACCGAGGCCAACGGGGCGGTCGCGTCGGCGCGCGGGGCGCTGGGCGGCGCGGTGGACGTGGTGGCGCTGCTGTCCGCGATCGCCGCGTTCGCGTGCCTGGCCGGGGTGTGGCAGCGGCTCAAGGAGTACCGGTGAGGGCGCGCCTGGGGCTCGTGGCGGCGGCGCTGCTGGCGACCGCGTGCGCGCCGGTGCCCAGCTCGGCGCCCCCGATCGGCGGCGACTCGGCGGTGCGGCCGGGACCGGCGGAGGCCACCGTGCTGCCCCGCGAGGCCCAGGAGCCCACCGCCGGGCAGGACTGCACCGCCAGCCTGCGCCCGACCCGGCCGCTGCCCGCGCCCGGCGCGATGCCCCAGGGCAGCACGATGCGGCGCATCGCCGAGCGGGGGCAGCTGGTGGTGGGCGTGGACCAGAACACCTACCTGATGGGGTTCCGCGACCCGTTCACCGGCGAGCTGCAGGGCTTCGACGTCGACCTGGCCCGCGAGGTGGCCCGGTCGCTGCTGGGCGACCCGACCAGGGTGCGGTTCCGGGTGCTCAACTCCGACCAGCGGCTGCCCGCGCTGGAGACCGGCGAGGTGGACGTGGTGGTGCGCACCATGACGATCACCTGCGAGCGGTGGCGGCGGGTCAACTTCTCCACCAGCTACTACGAGGCCGGGCAGCGGGTGCTGGTGCCCAAGGACTCCGGCATCACCGGGCTGACCGCGCTGTCGGGGCGGAAGGTGTGCGCGACGACCGGCTCCAGCTCGCTCGCCCACGTGCGCGCCCACCCGTCGGGGCCGGTGCCGGTGGCGGTGCCGAACTGGACGGACTGCCTGGTGATGCTCCAGCAGGGTCAGGTGGACGCGATCTCCACCGACGACACGATCCTGGCCGGGTTCGCCGCGCAGGACCCGTACACCGAGGTGGTCGGGCCCCGGCTCACCACCGAGTCGTACGGGATCGGCGTGGCCAAGGGCGCGGACGACCTGACCAGGTTCGTCAACGGCGTGCTGGAGCGGGAGCGGGCGGACGGGACGTGGGCGCGGATCCACCGCAAGTGGCTGGGCGCCCCGCCCGCGCCGCCCGCGCCGGAGTACCGGGACTGACGGTGGGCTGGAGCGGGCGGGGAGGTGCGGCGGGTGCCGGAGCGGAGGAGCGGCGATGACCAGCGAGGTCGTCCGATGACCGGGTGCGCGAGTCCGGGCTGCACCGGGGAGCTGGCGGCCGAGGACGCGTTC
>NZ_JBQGCX010000717.1:0-2439 GCF_052038725.1 Actinosynnema sp. | reverse complement strand
CCTGCGCGGCGTCGGCCGGTTCGGCGAGGTCGCCGTCGAGTGCGCCCACGGCTCGGTCGAGCTGGACGAGGCCGGGTCCCTGCGCCTGACCACGCAGTCCGGCGACGTCACCGTCACCCGCCTGACCGGTCCCGCCGAGATCACCACCGGCAAGGGCGACATCCGCGTCGCCGAGGCCGTGCGCGGCGAGGTCGTGCTCACCACCGGGTCCGGCGACGTCTCGGTCCACGCGGCGACCGGCGTGAGCGCCTCGCTGGACGCGGGCACCGCCCACGGCCGCGTCAGCAACTCCCTGCGCAACACCACCGGCGCCGCCGACCTGGCGATCCGCGCCACCACCTCCCACGGCGACATCGCCGCCGCCAGCCTCTGATCCCCCCTATCTGACAAGGAGAACCCGCCGTGGACCTCACCGGGAACTACCGCACCGCCGAACTCCTCCTCCGCCGCCCGGCCCGCCCCGGTGAGCTCGTCGTCGGCGACAAGGTCCGTCCGCAGTGGATCGACGGCGGCGCCCGCTTCTGGTACTCGGTCGACACCCCCGACGGCAAGCGCCACACCCTGGCCGACCCGGCGGCGGGCGCCCGCACCGACCTGACCGAGCAGGCCCTGACCGACCTCCTGGCCGCACAGCAACCCCCGCCGCCGATCGCGCCCCTGGAGGTGCCGTCCCCGGACGGCAGGCACGCGATCTCCAGGCGGGGCGACGACCTCTGGACCCGCGCCCTGCCCGACGGCGCCGAGCGCCCGCTCACCACCGACGGCGCCCCGGACCACGCCTATGGCACCAGCCCCCAGGCCCTGGGCAACGCCACCCTGCTCCGCAAGATCGGCCTGCCCCACCTGCCGCCCGCCGCGGCCTGGTCCCCGGACTCCACCAGGGTCCTCACCCACCGCACCGACGAGCGCCTGGTGCGTCGGGAGATCCTGGTCGAGTCCGCCCCGCCGGGTGGCGCGGCCCCGCGCACCCACCCCCAGCGCTACCCGCACGCGGGCGACGAGCACCTGCCGCTGTGCGAGCTGGTGGTCCTGCACGTCGAGACGGGCGAGGTGGTCCGCTCCCAGGGCGAACCGCTCCGGACGGCAATGCTCTCCCCGGTCGCGGCCGGGTGGGCGTGGTGGTCCGAGGACGGCGCGTCGGTCTACTACCTGAGCCAGCCGCGCGACCGCAGAACCCTGTCCCTGCACCGGATGGACCCGGCCACCGGCACGGTCACCACCGTGCTCAGCGAGTCCGGCCCCACCCGCGTCGAGCCGAACCAGTGGGCGTACGAGCCGCCGATCGTGCGGGTGCTGGCGGACGAGGTCCTGTGGTACTCGCAGCGCGACGGCTGGGGCCACCTCTACCGCCACGACCTGCGCACCGGCGAGCTGCTCGGGCAGGTGACGTCGGGGGAGTGGGCGGTGCGGCGGATCCTCCGCGTGGCCGACGGCGTCGTGCACTTCACCGCCTCCGGCCTGGTCCCGGAGGACCCGTACCGGCGCACCACGTGCAGCGTCCGCCTGGACGGCACCGGGTTCACCCCGCTCACCGACGACGCCTTCGACCACGCCGTCACCCCGGCGGCGGACTTCTACCTGGACTCGATGTCCACTGTGGACACCCCGCCGGTGACCGTGGTCCGCGACTGGTCCGGAGAGGTCCTGCTGGAACTGGAACGCGCTTGCGCGGACGCCCTGACCGCCACCGGCTGGACCCCGCCCCAGCGCTTCCGCGTCAAGGCCGCGGACGGCGTCACCGACCTCTACGGCACGCTCCACCTCCCGCACGACTTCGACCCGTCCCGCAGCTACCCGGTGGTGGACACGATCTACCCCGGCCCGCAGGTCACCAGGGTCGACCCGTGCTTCGACCCCGGTGGCATGGGCCTGGACGCGGACCCGTTGGCGGCACTGGGCCTCGTCGTGCTCGCCCTGGACGGCCGGGGCACGCCAGGCCGCGACAAGGCGTTCCACGACGCCTCCTACGGCCGCCTCGCGGACGGCGGCAACCTGGCCGACCACGCCGCGGCCCTGCGCCAGCTCGCCGAGACCCGCCCCTGGCTCGACCTGACACGCGTGGCCGCCTTCGGCCACTCCGGAGGCGGCTACGCCTCAGTCCGGGCCGTGCTCGACCACCCCGACCTCTACCGGGTGGGCGTGTCCCTGTCCGGCTACCACGACGCGACCACGTTCAGCGCCGACTTCATCGAGACCTACGACGGCGCCGACAACCCCGAGGCCTGGGCCCGAACCTCCAACACCGCCCTGGCGGACCGCTTGCAGGGCAAGCTCCTCCTCGTCCACGGCGAGCTGGACGACCGGGTCCACCCCACCCACACCCTGCGCCTGGCGGACGCCCTGGTGGCCGCGAACAAGCACTTCGACCTGCTGAGCGTGCCGGGCGCGGAACACGCCTTCATCGACCACCTGTCCGACGTCCGAACCCGCTGCAGGGAC
>NZ_JBQGCX010000716.1:0-2905 GCF_052038725.1 Actinosynnema sp. | reverse complement strand
TTCCACGCGTTGCTCACGGTCTGGCCGTCGGCGAACGTCCAGGTCACCGTCCACGACTTGATCGCCTTGGCCCCCGCCGTGACCCGGACCTCCGCCTGGAACCCGCCCTGCCACTGGCCGGTGGTGGTGTAGCTCGCGGTGCACGAGCCGGTGGGCGGCGGGGTCGTCGTGGTGGTCGTGGTGGTCGTCGTCGTGGTGGTGGTGCTGGTGGGCTGGTTGCCGCCGCCGTAGATCGACGCCTCGCGCGAGGTGGCCTTGATCCCGTTGGCGCCGTTGAAGATGCGCTGCCCCCACGTGGTCAGCCGGGCCGGGTCGAAGTCGGTGGCCATGTCCAGGATCGGATCGGTGTTGCCGCTCCACGACCAGCCCAGGTAGCCCATCCCCCTGGCCTGCGCCTGGGCGAGGATGGTCTCGTGGTCGACCTCGCCGGAGGCGAACTTCCAGCCGAACTCGCCGATCACCAGCGGCCACCCGTTGGCCTGGAAGCGGTCCAGGTAGTCGATGATGCTGGCGGGCGTGCTGAACACCGCGTACATGTGGATCGACAGCACGGTGTTGCGCTGGGTGTCGGCGTCCAGGACGCGCTGCGCGTTGTCGCGCATGACGTACTGCCAGTCCTGGCCCCAGTTCGGGCCGTCGACCATCAGCAGGTGCTGGAACCCGTTGGCCCGCATCTCCTTGACCGCGTTGACGGTCGCGTCGGTCCACTGGGCGGCGTTGGTGTTGCCGATCGGCTCGTTGCCGATGTTGATGATGACGTAGTCCTCCTGGCCGACCAGCGCGGACTTCTGGCTGATCCAGTAGTCCACCGCCTCGTCGAGCGAGGCCGCCGCGCCCTCCTCGCCGTACCCGGTGGTGTCGTGCACCTCCAGCACGCAGATCAGCTTGTTCTGCTTGCACAGCGCGTTGACCGCGGCGGTGTCGCTGGACGGCCCCCAGCGCTTGCCGCTGCCCAGCACCACGCGCACCGTGTTGGAGCCGAGCGCCTTGACGTCGGCGAACGAGCTGGTGCGGCCGGTGTACCAGACGTGCGGGTGGTTGACCCCGCGCATGACGAACGGCTGCCCGTTGGCCTCCACGATCTTCGTGCCGCTGACGTGCAGGCCGACGGCGGCTTGCGCCTGCGGCGGCTGGGCGACGACCACGAGGCCGGCGATGGCCAGCAGCGTGGCGCCGAGCAAGGCGAATACCCTGGTCATGACAGTGACCTCTGCGTTGAGGGGATCGTGACGCGGTCCGAGCATGGTTGGTGAACAGGGGTTCGACAACCCCGTCGAACGCTTCGAGCCCGGAGCGGGCGGTTCGACGGCGAATCGACTCGAGCCTGCCCTCAGCCGCGCGGGCGCGCCCACCCGGTCTGCGCGACGGCCGCCCGCTCCCCGACCCGCCGCAGCGCGAAGAACACCGCCGCCACCACCAGCGCGCCCCCGGCGTACCCGCCGACCAGCTCGCCCACCCGCCCGGCGAAGTTCCCCGCCAACGGCGGGATCACCAGCGAGAGCACCGCGACCAGCCAGGCGATCCGCCGGTGCACCCGCCCGACCGGCAGACACGCGGCCAGCGCGGGCACGGTCCACAGCAGGTACCAGGGCTGGATCACCGGGCCGAACGCCACGAACGCCGCCATCATCAGCCCCAGCGCGGTGATCGGCTCGACCCGGCCGCGCAGCTGCCGGTGCAGCACGCGGGCGAAGCAGCCCGCGATGACCGCGTACCCGATCAGCTTCCCGACCCCGATCGTGGTCTGGGTGATCGAGGCCCCGAACAGCGCCCCGATCCCCCCGGTGAGGAACCCGAACCAGTTCGTCGGCGCCATCCAGCTGTTGACCCCGCCGGACGTGCCGAGCGTGAACAGCCACCCGAACCCGACCCCGGTCGCCAGCGACAGCGCCGCGAACACCACCACCGACGCCACCACCATCGCGGCCCCGGCGAGCACGAACCTCCCGGAGCCGCCGCCGAACCGCCGGGCCAGCGCGGTCCCGACCACGGCCAGCGCGATGATCGCGGGCAGCTTCACCGCCGCCCCGGTCCCGATCAGCGCGATCCCGCCCGCGAGCTGCCACCGGTCGACCTCGCCGGTGAGCGCGGTCAGCGCCACCGCGACGCCGGAGAGCATCAGCCCGACCATCAGCGCGTCGTTGTGCACGCCCGCGACGAAGTGCCACAGCACCAGCGGGTTCAGCGCGCCCAGCCACAGCGCGGTGCGCCGCGACACCCCGGCGAGCACCGCGAGCCGCTGCACCGACCACACCACCAGCAGCACCCCGAGCAGCGCGAACGCCCGGTGCAGCAGCACGCCGACGACCGGGTCGCCGGGAGCCGCGGTGGCGATGGCCTGCTGGATCGCGGTGGTCAGCGGCCCGTACGGCGAGGGCGTGCCCTGCCAGTAGTCGCTCACCCGCGAGACGATCTCCGAATCGGCCCCGAGCGCCTGCGCGGGCCCGAGCTCGTACGGGTCCATGCCGCGCGCGGCGATCTCGCCCTGCGCGAGGTAGCTGTGCACGTCCCCGCTGAACAGCGGCGGCGCGACGACCAGCGGCGCGGCCCACAGCGCGAGCGTTCCGCGCAGCCAGGCGACGGCGGGCAGCCCGCCGGGGGCGCGGGCGGTGCGGCCGAGCAGCGACCAGGCCAGGACCAGCAGTCCGACGCCGGAGACGCCCGCCGCCAGGGCGGTGACGGCCACGGCGGGTGGCGGGTCGGTGACCAGGAGGGCGGTCCAGGCGGCGCCGGTGAGCAGGAGCGTCGCGACGACGCCGAGCCAGCGCAGCACCTCCGGTGACGCCGCCCACGCCGTCGCGGGAGCGGGAGCGGAGGCCGAGGCGGGCTCGGCGGCGTTCGCGGCAGTGGCCTGGACCACTGCGGCGTCGATCCCTGCGCTGCCGGCCTCCGCGCCGCCCACCCC
>NZ_JBQGCX010000715.1:0-1894 GCF_052038725.1 Actinosynnema sp. | reverse complement strand
TTCGACCTGGAGCGCGGACCGCTGTTCCGGGCCGCCCTGCACACCGGCGAGCCCGCGCTGCTGCTCACCGCGCACCACGTCGTGTGCGACGGCTGGTCGGCGGGCGTCGTCCTGGACGAGGTCGTCGCCGCGTACGGGGCCTACGCGACCGGCGGCGAGCCCGACCTGCCCGAGCCGGAGTTCCAGTACGCCGACTACGCGGACTGGCAGGAGCGGTGGCTGGCCGGTCCCGCCGCCGCCCGCCAGGCCGAGCACTGGCGCGAGGCGCTGGCCGCGCCCCTGCCCGTGCTGCCCGTCGGGAGCACCGGCGCGCCCGCCAGGTCGGGCGCGAACCACCCGGTGGAGCGGCCCGCCGACCCCGTGCCGAGGCGGCGCGCGCTCGCCGCGGAGTCCGGCGCGTCGTTCTTCGTGGTGCTGCTGACCGCGTTCACCGCCGTGCTGCGCGAGGTCACCGGCTCGGACGACGTCGTGGTCGGCACGGTCTCGGCGGGCCGCGCCAGGGACGAGTTCGACGGCACGGTGGGCTACCTGGTCAACACCCTGGCCGTGCGCACCCGCCTGCCCGGCCCGGCGACCTTCCGGGAGCTGCTGCGCCGGGTGCGGGAGAGCGCGCTGGACGCGCAGGCCAACCAGGACCTGCCCTTCGACCTGGTCGTGGAGCACGTGAAGCCGCCGCGCGCGCCCGACCGGCACCCGGTGTTCCAGGCGCTGCTGACCTACAACGAGCTGCGCGGCGACGCGCGCCAGGCCGCCGGTCTGCGGTTCACCCCGGTGCTGCTGGACGGCGGCACCGCGAAGTTCCCGCTCTCGCTGGAGTTCAACGAGACCGACGGCGGGCTGGAGGCGAACGTCGAGTACCGGGCCGACCTGTTCGACGCCGCCCACGTCGCGGACCTGGCCGAGCGGCTGCGCGCCGTGCTGCGCGCCGCCGCCGACGACCCCGACCACCCCCTGGCCGCCGCCGCGGCTCCGGACGGCGCGGCCGAACCGGACGGGGAGACCCCCTACGCCCCGCCCACCACCGACGTGGAGCGGGTCCTGGCCGAGGTCTGGGCGCGGGCGCTGGGCCTCGCGCGGGTGGGGATCGACGACAACTACTTCGAGCTGGGCGGCGACTCGATCCGCAGCGTGCAGCTGCTCGGGCTGGCCCGCGAGCGCGGCCTGGCCGTCCGGATCACCGACCTGGTCCTGCTCCAGACCATCCGCGAGCTCGCCCCGCTGGTCACCGCCGCCGCGCCGGTCCGCGAGAGCGCGCGCCTGGACCTGCTGGCCGAGGCGGACCGGGGGCTGGTCGGCGCGGACCTCGTCGACGCCTACCCGCTGTCGGCGCTCCAGGCCGGGATGCTCTACCACAGCCAGGCCGCCGACTCCGAGCAGATCTACCACGACGTCGCCACCTACCACCTGCGCGCCGAGCACTCCGAGGACGCCTGGCGCCGCGCCGTGGCGACCGTGCTGGAGCGGCACGAGGTGCTGCGCACCTCGTTCGAGGTCACCGGGTTCACCGAGCCGGTGCAGCTCGTGCACGCCGCCGTGCCCGCCCCGCTGACGTTCGAGGACCTGCGCGGCCTGGACGCCGGGGCCGTCGAGGCGGCGGTGGCCGCCCGCTTCGCCCTGGAGCGCGCCCGCCCCTTCGACTGGAGCGCCCCGCCCCTGATCCGCTTCCACGTGCAGCGCCGCGCCGACGACGAGGCGCAGCTGTGGATCGTCGAGCACCACGCGATCCTGGACGGCTGGAGCGGCCGGTCGCTGTTCGCCGAGCTGCTCAACGCCGACGCCGCCCACCTCGGCCACCCCGCGCCCCTCCCGCCGCCTCCGCGCGCCCGCTTCCGCTCCCTGATCGCCCTGGAGCGCGCCGCGCTGGCCGACCCGGCGCAGCGCGCCTTCTGGACCG
>NZ_JBQGCX010000714.1:0-2439 GCF_052038725.1 Actinosynnema sp. | reverse complement strand
CGGAGCTGCTGGCCCGCGCCGCCGGGCTCGCCGTCGACCTCGGCGCCGACCTGGTGGAGCTGCCCCCGGTCGCCGACCACGCGGCGCAGGCCGACGTGATCGCCGGGTGCGCCATCCCGGTGCTGGTCGCGGTCACCCACCACCGGGTGGACGCGGAGACCGTCGCCGAGGCGCGGCGCGCGCTGGCCGCCGGGTCCGGTGGCATCACGGCCGGGCAGGCGGTCGCGGACTCGGGCGACCCGGCGGCGCTGGCGCGCGTGCTGGCGAACGTGGTCCACGCCGACGCCCCGCGCGGCATCCCGTCCGCCCGCAGCCGCCCGCACGGGGTCTGAGCCAGCCGTCGCCCGAAAGGGGTTCACCCGGTCGTGGGCATGGCGAAGCGGCCCGGTGGCCGCCACCACCGGACCGCTCCACGTCCACCCCGAGCCGCGAGCGGGCGCGCCGAGGGGCGGCGCGCCCGTCGCAGGACTCAGCCGCGCGGCAGCACGACCGCGCGCCCGCGCACCTGACCGGCGTGCAGCCGCTCGTAGGCCAGCGGGGCCTCGTCGATGCCGAAGGTCTCGGTGTGCACGGTCAGCGCGCCGGACCGGGCCAGGTCCAGCACCTCGATCAGCTCGCCCCGGCTGCCCCAGTACGGGGTGGACACCGACACGTCGAACGGGATGGTGCCGAAGCCGACCGGCACGGTGCCGCCGCCGATGCCGACCACGGTCAGGTCGCCCTCGACCGCGACGACGCCCGCCGCCGTGGCCACCGTCGGGCCCACGCCCACGAAGTCGAGCACGACCTCGGCGCCCAGGCCGCCGGTCAGCTCGCGCACGGCCTTGGTGGCGTTCGCGTCGGACAGCACGGTCTCGTGCGCGCCGACCGCCGCCGCCAGCTCCAGCTTCTCCTTCGACACGTCCAGCGCGATCACGCGGGCCGCGGTGGTGGCGCGCAGGATCTGGATGGCCATGTGGCCCAGGCCGCCGGTGCCGATGACCACGGCGGTGCTGCCGGGGACCAGCTTGGGCAGCGACTTCTTGATCGCGTGGTACGGCGTGAGGCCCGCGTCGGTGAGCGGGGCGGCCGAGATCGGGTCGAGGTCGCCCAGCGGCACCAGGTGGCGGGCGTTGTCGATCAGCATGTACTCGGCCATCGCGCCGGGCGCGCCCAGTCCGGGCGGGTTGATGCCCAGCTCGGCGGCGCGCAGGCAGTAGTTCTCCTTGCCCTCGGCGCACTTGGCGCACGAGCCGCAGCCCTGCGGGCCGTAGACGGCGACCATCTCTCCGACCTTCAGGCCCGTGACGCCCTGGCCGAGGGCGGCGACCTTGCCGACGCCCTCGTGGCCCAGGGTGAGGGGGAAGCCGTAGCCGTAGACCTCGGCGGGCCACTCCATCACGGCGATGTCCGAGTGGCACACGCCCGCGGCGGCCACCTCCAGCACGACCTGGCCGGGACCGGCCTCGGGGTCGGGGACGGTGACGACCTCGGGGGCCTTGCCGATCTCGCGGTACTGCACAGCCTTCATGGCGCACTCCACTGCGTTGTAGGTATGGCGAGCGCCCCGACCAGGGCGTCGAACGCGCGGTCCACCAGCACGGGCAGCTCCTCGTCGCCGAAGAGCCACAGGCGGGTCGCCGCCACCAGCGCGCCCGCGCCCGCGCCGACCACCACGGCGGGCCGCAGGTCGTCCTCGGGCACGCCCATCCGCTCCGCGAGCACCCGCACCGACTCGGCCTCGGCGAGAGCCCGGAGGTGGTGGTGCGCGCCGAACAGCGTGGGCTCCCGCTCGGTCAGCCGCAACAGGTCGCGGACGCCGGGGCGGCGGTGCCAGGCGGGTTCGTCCTCGTCGTCGAGCCAGTCCCGGACGGCGGCGCGGTAGGCCGTCACCGGGTCCTCGCCCTCGGGGCGGGCCCGCAGGGCGGCGTTGATCCGGTCGCCGTCGGCCCGCACGCCGTCCAGGACGGCGGTCTCCTTGCCCGCGAAGTAGCGGCTGAAGGTGCGCCGGGTGACGTCGGCCCGGTCGGCGATCTCCTCGACGGTGACCGCGCGCAGTCCGCGCGCCACCACGAGCTCCACCGCCGCCGAGGCGAGTGCCTCCCGCGTGCGCAGGGTCTTCCGCTGCCTCCGGCCGTCCACGACCGGCTCTGGTCGAACGCTCACGGGACAAGCGTACTGCTGGAATGTCCCAGTGGGACAGTTGTCCCGGTGTGACATGCGGATCAGTGCATGGGTACTTGCGGAAACGGTGTTGATCAGGCATACGGGGGTGCGGGCTCGCGGCTGGACGGGGGAGTGGAGCGCGGTCCGGCGGTCTCGCCGCAGGACGTACGATCAGCGCGGCGAGGCAGGCCGTCAGCCGCCACGCCGTCGTGCCGGGGCAGACTGGGGTCTCCGCCGGAGAGCCGAACCCCGCAGGAGACGAGCGTGCGCGAGCGGATGACGCCCACCGGCGAG
>NZ_JBQGCX010000713.1:0-1734 GCF_052038725.1 Actinosynnema sp. | reverse complement strand
GCGGTGCGCGCCTCCGAGGAGGAGGTGCTGCCGCTGCTGGCCGGTCGCGAGGACGTGCTCGGGATCGCCGCCGTCAACGGCCCCGCCTCCGTCGTGCTCTCCGGTGCGGCCGACGCGCTCGACGAGGCCGCCGCCCGGCTGACCGCCGCCGGGCGCTCGGTCAAGGAGCTGTCGGTCAGCCACGCCTTCCACTCGCCGCTGTTGAGGCCCGTGCTCGACGAGTTCGCCGAGGTCGTCGCCACCCTGAAGTACCGCGAGCCCACCATCCCGGTGGTCTCCACCGCCACCGGCGACCTCGTCACCGCCGAGCTGACCGACCCCGGCCACTGGGTGCGGCACGTCACCGGCGCGGTGCGGTTCGCCGACGCCGCGCGCGCGCTGCGCGAGCTGGGCGCCACCACCTTCGCCGAGCTGGGCCCCGGCGAGGTGCTCAGCGCCCTCGTGCAGGAGGCGCTGGACGCGAACGCCGCGGTGCTGGCCGTGCCGCTGCTGCGCCAGGCCGACACCGAGGCCGACGGCGTCGTCCGCGCCGTCGCCCGCCTGCACACCAGGGGCACGGCGGTCGACTGGGCCGCGTTCCTCGGCGGCGCGCACCCCGCGCTCGACCTGCCCACCTACGCCTTCCAGCGCACCCGGTTCTGGCTGGAGCACGAGGAGTCCCGCGCCGACCTGTCCTCGGTCGGCCTCACCCCGGTCGACCACCCGCTGCTCGGCGCGGCCGTCCCGGTCGCGGGCTCCGACGCGCTCGTGGTCACCAGCCACGTCTCGGTGCGCAGCCACCCGTGGCTGGCCGGGCCCGCCGTCGACGGGGTCCTGGCCCTGCCCGGCGCGGTGCTCGTCGAGCTGGCCGGGCGCGCGGGCGACGAGCTGGGCTGCACGCTGCTGCGGGAGCTGGTGGTGCCGCGACCGCCCGCGCTGCCGGTCGACGGCGGCCTGGCCATCCAGCTGGTCCTCGGCGCGGCCGACCCCGACGGCGTCCGCTCCCTGCTCGTGCACACCCGCCCCGACGACGACCCCGAGGCGGAGTGGGAGTTCGCCGCCAGCGGCTCGCTGTCCGCCGACCACGCCGCCCCGACCCACGCCGACCGGACCCGCGCCGTCCCGACCCACGCCGATCCGCCGGAGCACACCCACGGCGACGCCTTCCCGGTGGCGCTGCCCGAGGGCTCGGCCGCCGACGCCGCCGCCTACAACCTGCACCCGGCCCTGCTCGCCGAGGCCGGGCGCGCCGCCACCGGCGGCCGGGTCCCCACCCGCTGGAGCGGGGTGCGCCTGCACGCGGTCGGCGCGACCTCGGTCGTCGTCCGCGCGGACCTGGACGGCGACCGGCTCGCGCTGCGGCTCTCCGACCTGGCGGGCGGCCCCGTCGCCACCGTCGACGAGATCACCCTCCACGCGGGCGACCCCCTCACCCCCGACCGCACCGCCGCCGCCCGCAGGGCGCTGTTCGACGTGGTCTGGAAGCCGCTGCCCGTCCCGCCGCCGACCACCCGCACCACGGCCGTGCTCGACACCGGCCGAGGTCTGCCCGACCTGCCCGGCGCGACCGTCGTCCGCACCCCGGCCGACGCCCCGGACGCCGACCTGCTCGTCGCCCCGTTCCTGACCGGGGCCACCGACACCGACGTCCCCGACCGGGTGCTCGCCGACGCCACCGCCGCCCTGGACCTGGTCCGCGACTGGCTCGCCCAGCCCCGACCCGACGCCTCCCGGCTCCGCGAGCTCACCTCCGGC
>NZ_JBQGCX010000712.1:0-1851 GCF_052038725.1 Actinosynnema sp. | reverse complement strand
CGTCGGCCTCGGCGACGGCGGCCAGCAGGTCGCCGTCCGGCCGGGTCGGCGGCAGGCCCCGCTCCAGCGCGGCCACGACGTAGCGCCCGGCGAGCACCTGGGCGCGCCGCCACGGCACGCCCGCGCGCAGCGTCAGCAGGGTCGCCAGCGCGAACCCGCCCAGGTACTCGCGCTCGCACGCCGCGCGCATCCGGTCGGCGCGGAACACCAGGCCGTCGAGCACGGCGGTGAACAGCCGCACCACCGAGGACGCGGTGTCCAGCGCGTCGTGGAACTGGGCGCCCGCCTCCTTGGAGACCTCGACGAGGTTGGTGTACGGGGTGCCGCGCTGCGCGAGCGCCACGTCGACGTGGCACGAGGTGAGGTGGGCGGTGCGGCCCCGGATGCGCTCCAGCACGGGGAAGTTCTTCTTCTGCGGCATGGCCGAGGAGATGCCGGACAGCTCGTCGGGCAGGTCGACGAACCCGTGGCCCGCGCCCGCCCACGTGATGAGGTCGGTGGCGAAGCGGCTGGCGGTGATGCCGAACAGCGACAGCTCGGCGGTGATCTCGGCGACGAAGGCGCGGGAGGCGACGTCGGTCAGCGCGCTGCCGCCCGGCCGGGTGAAGCCGAGCAGCGCGGCCATGCGCTCCCGGTCCCACGGCAGGTGCTGGCCGGTCAGCGCGCCCGCGCCCAGCGGGCAGGCGTCGGTGCCGTCGAAGGTGGCGAGCAGGCGGCGCGAGGTGTGCAGGAGCCGCTCGCCCAGCGCGGCCAGGTGGAAGCCGGGCGTGGTGACCTGCGCGGCCTGGTAGTGGGTGCAGCCGGGCATCGGGGTGTCCAGGTGGCGGGCGGCGACCCGGCGCGCGGCGGCGGCCATGCCCAGCACCTGCCCCGCCAGCCCGGCGAGCCGGTCGCGGGCGGCCATGAGCTGCGCGCACGCCTGGAGGTCGTTGCGGCTGCGGTCGACGTGCCAGTTCGGGACCGGCCGCGCCGCGCCGCGCTCCACGTGGCGCTCCAGGGCGAAGGCGATGTCGGACAGGTTCGCCTCCGGGTCCGCCGCCAGCTCCTCGGCGCGCACCCGCGCGAGCAGGCCCAGCACGTCCTCGGCCTGGTCCGCGGTGAGCAGGCCCATGCGCCGGTACTCCAGCGCCAGCACCCGCTCCACCGCGACGTAGTGGGGCAGCAGGCGGCGGACCTCGTGCTCGAACTGGGGGCGCAGCACCTCGGTGTCGAGCAGGGTCGACGGGGCGGCGGAGAGCCTGCCGGTCAGGGCGGTCACGCCGTGTCCTCCGTCATCCGCAGGCGCAGGCTCAGCGGGCGCATGTCCGTCCACACCTCGGCGACGTGCGCGAGGCACTCGGCCCTGGTCCCCGTGAAGCCCTCGGCCCGCCACCCGGCGGGCACGTCCCGGTCCGCGGGCCACACCGAGTGCTGCTCCTCGTCGTTGAGCACCACCGCGTAGCGCCGGGTGTCGTCGTCGTGCTCGCCCATCGCCCCTCGCTCCTCACCGGGTGGACCGGTCGCCGAGCAGCGCTCGGACCTGGTCGTCGGACATGTCCTGGATCTTGGCGGCGAGCAGGGCCTCGACCTCCTCGGCCAGCTCGGCGACCACGGGCCGGTCGAACACGACGCGGACCGGCAGCTCCACGTCGAAGCGGTGGCGCACGCGCGCGGTGAACCGGGTGGCCAGCAGCGAGTGCCCGCCGAGGTCGAAGAAGTCGTCGTCCGCGCCGACGCGCGGCACGCCCAGCAGCTCGCGCCACATGGCGGCGATGGCCTCCTGGGCGGGGCCGCTGGGCGGGGTGAAGCCCGCGTCGTCCGCGTCCGCCAGGGGGCCCGGCTCGGGCAGGCGGGCGCGGTCGACCTTGCCGT
>NZ_JBQGCX010000711.1:0-1897 GCF_052038725.1 Actinosynnema sp. | reverse complement strand
GCGCCATCAGCGACGTGTGGACGGTCTTGGCGTCGGTGAAGCCGGCCTCGTTGGCGATGTGGATCGCGCCGGTGGCGTCGGAGAGCACCTCGGCGGCCAGGCCGTGGACCTCGGCCTCGGCGGCGGAGGCGAGCACGCAGTTGTTGGTCATGTAGCCGACGAGGGTGATGGTGTCGACCCCGCGCTCCCGCAGCCAGGCGAGCAGGTCGGTGCCCGCGAAGACGGTGCCGTGCCGCTTGGTGATCGACTTCCAGCCGTCCGCGCGCCTGCGCTCCACCTCGGGGTGCAGCAGGAAGCCGGGCCGGGTCGGGTCGAACACGGGCGAGCCCTCCCCCGCCGAGTGCTGGACCACGGCGACGGGGACGCCCGCGGCGGTGGCCGCGTCGATCGCCCGCGCGATCCGGGGCAGCGACTGGGCGTGCGGCGGGTGCTGGATCTCCAGCGGGCCGCCGAAGTACTCCTGCTGCACGTCGACGACGACCAGGGCGCGGTGGGGGGCGGTCATGACCGTTGGGCTCCTCGTGGTGGGGAAGCCGCCCCGGTGGGCGGCACGTCGAGCATGGAGCCAGGGACCTGCCCGCACCATTGGCACGGGTGCGTCCTTACGATGGAGTCGTGCCAACCACCGGGGACGCCCTGCGCATCGCCGTCCACGCCTTCGACGGGGTCACGATGTTCCACCTCGCCGTGCCGCAGCTCGTCTTCGACGAGGTCAGGCGGCAAGGGCTGGGCGACTGGACGACGGTCCTGTTCGCCGACCGGGCCGGGTCGGTCCGCACCGCCGAGGGCTACCCGATCGGCGAGGTGCGCGGCCCGTCGGCGGCAGAGGAGGCGGACGTCGTGGTCGTCCCCTCCTGGCACGAGGACGGCCGCGCCGCGGGCCCGGTGCTGCGCCGGGCACTGGCCAAGGCCCACGGGCGCGGCGCCACGATCGCCGGGCTGTGCCTGGGCGCGATCGCCGTCGCGGACGCGGGCCTGCTGTCCCGGCGCACCGCCGTGACGCACTGGCAGGCCGTCGACGTGCTCGCCGCGCGCCACCGCGACGTCGACGTGGACGCCTCGGTGCTGTACGTCGACCACGGGGACGTGCTGACCTCGGCGGGCACCGCCTCGGCGCTCGACGCCTGCCTGCACCTGGTGCGCGGCAGGCTCGGGGCCGCTGCGGCCAACCGGGTCGCCCGCAGCCTGGTGGTGGCGCCGCACCGCGAGGGCGGGCAGGCGCAGTACGTCGAGCGCCCGCTGCCCGCGCGGGCGGTGGACGACCCGATCGCCGTCGTGCTGGAGTGGGCGCTGCGGCACCTGGCGGAACCGCTGCCGGTCGAGCGGCTGGCCCAGGTCGCGCACCTGAGCAGGCGCACCTTCATCCGGGCGTTCCAGACCGCCACCGGCGAGACCCCGGCGGTGTGGGTCAGGCGGCAGCGCCTGGACGAGGCCCGCAGGCTGCTGGAGTCCACGGACCTGCCGATCGACCAGGTCGCCGCGAGCTGCGGTTTCGGCAGCGCGGTCACCCTGCGGCAGCGGTTCGCCGCGGCCTTCGCCACCTCGCCGTCGGAGTACCGCCGCCGCTTCGACGCCCGTCCCCCGGACGGCGCGGGCCTTCGTCGCCGGCGTCCTGCCGCGCGGTGATCTCAGGGCAGGCGGTGCGTCACGACGCCGCGCGCCTCGGTGCAGCCTGCTGGTCGGGGTGCGCGGGCTGACGCCGGGCAAGGCCTGGCGCGGTTCGACCGGCGCCGGGGGCCGTTGCCCCCGGTCGTGGGAGGCCCGGTCGCGGGTGGCGCGGGATGTCGGACCCGCGCGGGAGGATGCGGCCATGCGGAAGCTGATCTTCGGGATGAACGTGAGCGTCGACGGGTACGTGGCTGCGCCCGGTGGGGACCTGGGGTGGAGTTCGCCCAGT
>NZ_JBQGCX010000710.1:0-4228 GCF_052038725.1 Actinosynnema sp. | reverse complement strand
GGCCGGGCGGCGTTGCCGCTGGTCAGGGCAGCCGGGGCCGGGGGCGCGGCGGCGGTGGCGGTCAAGCTCGACCGGCCGACCCCGCAGCTGGGCCAAGCCGCCGCCGACGCGGGCGTCGCGCTGCTCGCGGTGCGGCCCGAGGTGCGCTGGGAGCACCTGGAGTCGCTGGCCAGGGCCGTGGTGCGCAGCGCGCGGCTGGCCGCCGACGCGGGCTCGGGCGAGGTGGCGGGCGACCTGTTCGGGCTGGCCCAGACGATCGCGGCGCTGACCGGCGGCGTGGTCAGCATCGAGGACACCGCCAGCCGCGTGCTCGCCTACTCGCGCTCCACCGACGACGTGGACGAGCTGCGCAGGCTGTCCATCCTGGGCAGGCAGGGGCCCGAGCCGTACCTGGCGATGCTCCGCGACTGGGGCGTCTACCAGCGGCTTCGCGCGGGCGAGGAGGTCGTGCGGGTGGACGAGCGGCCGGACCTGGGCATCCGGCGGCGGCTCGCGGTCGGGGTGCTGGCGGGCGACCAGCCGCTCGGCTCGATCTGGGTGCAGGAGGGCGCCACCCCGCTCACCGAGCAGGCCGAACGCGCCCTCGTCGGCGCCGCGCGGGTGACCGCGCTGCACCTGGTGCGCCAGCGCGAGCCCCGCTCGGCGTTCCGGGAGAACCTGCTCACCTCCCTGCTCGACGGCCGCACCGACGCCGCCTCCGTCGCGGGCCAGATCGGCGCGGACCCGGCGAGACCGGCCGCCGTCGTGGTGTTCGCGCTGCGCGGCGACGCGGGCGACCGCACCGAGGGCGAGCTGCGCAGGGCCGAGGTGACCGGGCTGATCTCGGTGCACGCCGCCGCGTACCGGCGCAGCGCCCTGGTCAGCCGCAGCGGCGGCCGGACCTACGCGCTGCTGCCCGACCTGCAACCCGGCGCGGCGCTGCTGCCGCTGACCCGCGAGATCGTCGCGGCGGCCCGCAAGCACACCGGGCTGGTGGTGCAGGCGGCGATCGGCGCCGAGGTGCCCACGCTGGACGAGGTCGCGGTGTCCAGGGGCGAGGCGGACCGGGTGCTCGACGCGATGGCCCGCGACCTGGACGCCCAGGTGGCGACCCTGGCGGACGTGCGGTCGCGGGTGCTGGTCAGCGAGGTGCTGGCGCTGCTCGCCGAGCACCCGCGGGTGCGCGACCCCCGGCTGGAGGCGCTGGACCCGGAGCTGGCCCGGTCGCTGCTGGTGTACCTGGACGCGTTCGGGGACGTGCGGTCGGCGGCGGCGGAGCTGCACGTGCACCCGAACACGCTGCGGTACCGGGTGCGGCGGGCGGGGGAGCTGACCGGGGTGGACCTGGGTGACCCGCTGGTCCGGCTGTTCGCGCAGCTCCAGCTCAGGCTGAGGTGACCGGCGGACCGGGCGGCCCGCCGGTCACCGCAGGTCAGCGCGCCTGGGCGCGGGCCCGAGCGGCGGCCTTGCCGCGTTTGCCGCCCGTGCCCTGCGGCTTCCGCGCGGGCTGCTCGGCGGGCGCGACGGGCTCCTCGGCGACCGCTTCGACCTCGGCCGCGGGCGCGGGCTCCACGACCACCGGCTCGGGCTCCCCGCCCGGCAGCGACCGGTGCAGCCAGGCCCGCTCCGCCAGCGTCCACGCGCCGCTGGTCAGCAGGTACAGCCCCGCCGCCAGCGGCAGCGAGGCCGCCAGCAGCACCGGGGTGAACGCCAGCAGCCGCAGCACCCGCGCCAGGGTCGGCTGCGGCGCCCCCGAGCGCGCGGCCTGCCTGCCCTGCCACAGGTAGCTGCCCAGGCACACCAGCGCCAGCACCGCCAGCAGCCCGAGGAACACCGGGACGCCCGCGCCGCCGTCGGACCAGTGGTCGCCCAGCCGCACCCCGAGCAGGGCGCCGTCGAGCAGCGGGTTCGGGGTGGTCACCAGCTGGTAGACCACCATGAAGAACGGGGCCTGGGCGAGCATCGGCAGGATGCCCGCGAACAGCGAGGTCCCGGCGTCCCCGTACAGCGCCAGGGTCTTCTCCTGGAGCTTCACCGGGTCCTTGCGGTGCTTCTCGGTCAGCTCGCGCAGCTGCGGCGCGAGCGCGGCCCTGGCCTTCTCCCCGCGCACGGCCGCGCGGGTCAGCGGGTGCAGCAGCAGGCGCACCAGCGCGGTGAAGGCGACGACGGCCAGGGCGGGGTCGAGCAGCGCGGCGAGGGCCGCGCCCAGGGTGTGGAACACGGGCGGTTGCTCCGATCACGAGCGGGGGAAGGGGGCTCAGGCGAGGCTGAGCGCCGCTCCCGGTGCTCGCGGGCGGGGTCGGCCCGCCGCGTCCGGATCGCGCAACCGCAGGAACGCCGCGCGCAGGGCCTTCTCGCGCAGCGACAGCGAACGCGCCCACGCGGGCGAGTCCAGGACCAGGGGAGCCGTGGTGAGCACCAGCACGACCAGCGTCACGGCCGTGACCACGGCCAGCAGCTCGGCCGGGCTGTTCACCAGGGACAGGGCGATCAGCGCGGACAGGCACAGCGCGAGCAGCAGGCGCAAGCGGTCCACGGCGGTCACCCCCCTTCCCTAGTCACCCGCCACTGTACGCACCAGCGCGGGCCTCGTGGGGTGGTCGTAGCGGACCAGCACGTCCGGCGCGGGCTCGTACCCCACGTACGCGGGCAGCGTCCACGCCAGCTCCGGCGGCGTGCGCCTGGCCAGCGCGGCGTCCGACAGCCACAGGTGCACGGACAGCTCGAACGGCAGCCACTTGTCCAGCAGCAGCGCCCCGTCGAGCAGCAGCACCCCGCCCTCGCCCAGGCGCGCGTACCCGGCCCGGCTGGCGCGGTCGGTCTCGGCGTTCCACAGCGACGGCAGCACCTCGCCCGACCCGCCCGGTTCGAGCGGGTCCAGCACCTCGCGCAGCAGGCCGCCGGTGTCCACCCACGAGTCCCGGTACGAGTCCGGGTCGGTCCGCCCGTGCTCCAGCCGCACCGAGGCCGGGCGCAGGAAGTCGCGCGCCGACACCCGCAGCACCGGGCGGCCGAGCGCGCGCAGCGGGTCCACCAGCGCGTCGGCGAGCGCGCCGGGGTCGGTGGCGTCCGCGCCGTCGACCACCACGCGCGCGTGCCGGTCGCGGGGCAGCGCGTCGATCCGGCCGACGAGCTCGGCGACCAGCGCCTCCTGGGTCAGCGGGACGACCTTCACGACAGGGGGTAGTCCGCCCAGCCGTCCGGCAGCACCGGGACCGGCCAGTCCGGGTCCGGCTCCCACTTCGCCCAGTCCGGGTCCCACCAGGTCGCGCCCGCCTCGACCATCGCCTCGATCGACCGGCCGACCGCCCGGATCGACTCGGCCTGCCCGGCGGTGTACTTGCCCGCGACGACCTGCTCCTCGAACTCCACCCGGTCCCTGTCCACCCAGCCGCCCTCCGCGGGCAGCCAGTAGTCCAGCTCGTGGTCCAGGGTGTCGATGCCCAGCGGGGTGCGCCGGAACGGGTCCTGCAGGTTCAGGTACCAGCCCTTGAACTGCCGGTCCGGGCCCTCCCAGTACACGTCGACCGAGTAGGCGTCGCCCGGCCGGTGCACCTGGAGCTTGCCGTTGCCGCGCCAGTGCGTGCTGCCCGCCTGCTGCCAGCCGTGCTGCCACGGGTGCTCGGGGAAGCCGAACCGGGTGCCCGGCACGGTGAACAGCACCAGCAGGTCCGGCTCGTCCACGACCACGCGGGTCGGCGTCACCGCCCACGGCCTTCCCCACAGCACTTCCCGGCGCAGCGCCACGTCACCCGGCTGGAAGATCCCCATGCGCCGAGCCTAACCGCGCCTCACGCCTCGGCGAGCGCCCGCCGCAGCCGCGACACCACCAGCTCCCGCCTCGGGTCGGCCCTGGGCAGCAGCCTGGCCAGCCGGTCCAGCGCCTCGGCGTCCTCGTCGCGGGCGAACCGCCACAGCGCCTCCGCGTCGCCCCGGTCCAGCACGGTCCGCCGCACCGCCGCCGCCAGGTCCTCCCGCTCCGCCCGCACCACCGGCGCGTCCGAGCGCGGCAGCAGCTCGTCCCCGTACCCGGAGGCCGCGGCGGTCACGTCGCCGGAGCGCAGCGCCGCCCGCACCGCCAGG
This sequence comes from Actinosynnema sp., assembly GCF_052038725.1. Classification (NCBI taxonomy): domain Bacteria; kingdom Bacillati; phylum Actinomycetota; class Actinomycetes; order Pseudonocardiales; family Pseudonocardiaceae; genus Actinosynnema; species Actinosynnema sp. The sequence goes on along the minus strand of NZ_JBQGCX010000710.1, from coordinate 166 downwards.
AAGTCCCCGCGCACCTCGGCGTCCAGCCGGTACGGCCTGGTCAGCAGCACCCCGCCGAGCTGCGCCCGCAGCCGGTGCAGCTCCGCGCGCACGGTCACCGGGTTGCCGCGCTCCCCGCTCAGGTGGGTGTCCGTGACGAGGCGGCAGAGCGCGGCCCAGCCGGCGC
>NZ_JBQGCX010000709.1:0-2500 GCF_052038725.1 Actinosynnema sp. | reverse complement strand
CCGTGCGCACGTCGGGCTTCGTGCCGATGGTGGCCAGCGCGTCGGCCACCACCGCCGTCCGCGCGGACTTGTCCCGATCCCACGCCGTCTTCGTCGGGTTCCCCCTGCCGTTGGCGAAATCCGTGGCGCGCAGCTCGTAGTCGACGGGCACGCCCGTCGAGCCGTGCAGTGCCTTCCGCCAAGCCGCCCAGGTCCGCAGGGCCGGTTCCCAGTCCCGCGCCAGCAGCTCGACCCAGCCGTAGACGACGATCTTCGAGTCCGCGGAACCCGATTCACCGATGCAGAAGAAGCGTGTTTCGGCCATGGCGGTGAAAGCTAATTACCCGAGGCGGGCCAGCGGAAATCCGGCTGTTTTATTCGAGGAATTCTTCGGTTCCGCCGTGGTGCGGCGCCCACCCGCCCCCGCTCGTCCCTGCGGCCCGGCCTGCGGTGCCCGACGCCCAGAGCGGCTACCCTTACCCCTCGTGATCGACCTCAAGGCACTGCGCGAGAACCCGGAAGCCGTTCGTGCGTCCCAGCGGGCGCGGGGCGAGGACGAGTCCCTGGTCGACGCCCTGCTGTCCGCCGACGAGCGCCGCCGCTCCGCCGTCTCCCGCGCCGACACCCTGCGCGGTGAGCAGAAGGCGTTCGGCAAGCAGGTCGGCAAGGCCCGCGGTGAGGAGCGGGAGGCACTGCTCGCCAAGGGCAAGGAGCTGGCCGCCGAGGTGAAGGCCGCCGAGGCCGACCAGGCCGCCGCCGAGGCCGAGCTGACCGAGCTGCACCGCTCGGTCCCCAACCTCGTGCACCCCGACGCCCCCGAGGGCGGCGAGGACGACTACGTCGTGGTCAAGCACGTCGGGAAGCCCCGCGAGTTCGACTTCGAGCCCCTCGACCACCTCGACCTCGGCACCCGGCTCGGCGCGATCGACATGGAGCGCGGCGCCAAGGTGTCCGGCTCGCGGTTCTACTTCCTCACCGGCATCGGCGCCCAGCTCGAACTCGCCCTGCTGAACATGGCCGTCGCCCAGGCGACCGCCGCGGGCTTCCAGCTGATGATCACCCCGACCCTGGTCCGGCCCGAGGTCATGGCGGGCACCGGGTTCCTCGGCGCGCACTCCAGCGAGATCTACCGCCTGGAGGCCGACGACCTGTACCTCGTGGGCACCTCCGAGGTCCCCCTCGCCGGCTACCACGCCGACGAGATCCTCGACGGGCCGCGCCGCTACGCGGGCTGGTCGTCCTGCTACCGCCGCGAGGCGGGCTCGTACGGCAAGGACACCAGGGGCATCATCCGGGTGCACCAGTTCAACAAGGTCGAGATGTTCTCCTACGTCCCGCCGGAGGAGGCCGAGGCCGAGCACGCCCGCCTGCTCGCCTGGGAGGAGGAGATGCTCGCCAAGGTCGAGGTCCCCTACCGGGTCATCGACACCGCCGCGGGCGACCTCGGCACCAGCGCGTCCCGCAAGTTCGACTGCGAGGCGTGGGTGCCCAGCCAGCAAGCCTACCGCGAGCTGACCTCCACCTCGAACTGCACCACCTTCCAGGCCCGCAGGCTGAACGTGCGCTACCGCGACGAGAACGGCAAGTCGCAGATCACCGCCACGCTCAACGGCACCCTGGCCACCACCCGCTGGATCGTCGCCATCCTGGAGAACCACCAGCAGGCCGACGGCTCCGTCGTCGTCCCGCAGGCGCTGCGCCCGTTCCTGGGCAAGGACGTCCTCCTCCCGGCCTGACCCGGCCCACCGGACCGACCCCGACGCCCCCGCGCGAACCGCGCGGGGGCGTCGCGCGGTTGCCGCTCCCGCGCGGTTCGCGGCAGTTCGCAAGGTCACGTCCCGAAGCGGCTGAACGGGCTATTTTCGCAGGTGGAGGCCATCCCTACCATCCGGTCACCGGGCGCAGGCAGCGCCCGAGGACGGACTGGGGGGATCACCGTGACGGAGTGCCCGAACTGCCGAAGACCGGTCGGCACGGGGAACGCCGTGTGCGTCATGTGCGGCGCGGACGTCCGCGAACCGGGGGCGCCCGCCACCGGGACGACGGCGGAACCGACCGCCGAGCCACGCGCGGAAGCGGAACCGGCCGAGCCCGCACCTGCCGCCGAGCAGCGCCACGAGCCCGCGCTCGCGATGGTCGCGCCGCAGCAGCAGGCGCCGCAGCGGGCGTCGCTGAGCTTCCCCGCCATGAACCCGGTCGGCCTGCCGCCCGCGCACCCCGCGCCGCGGCAACCGTTCCCGCAGCCACCCGTCCCGCAGCCCCACCTCCCGCAGCCCCACCTCCAGCACCCGGCGCCGCGCGCCCCGCTCGCCTGGGTCACCCTGCCCGCCCCGACCCCGAACCAGGTCGAGGCGTTCGCCTACCCGCTGGTCGGCCTGCTGGTGCTCCAGGTCCTGGCCACCCCGATCGCGCTCCTGCTCGGCACCCTGGCCTACAGCCTGCTGACCACCCCGCTGCTGATGCTCACGGCGGGCCTGCTCCCCGCCTGGTGCTACCGGGCCAGGCTCGCCACGCACGACGC
>NZ_JBQGCX010000708.1:0-1862 GCF_052038725.1 Actinosynnema sp. | reverse complement strand
GGCAGCGCGCCCACTGCGTGAAGAACGCCAAGCAGCTGCGCGCGGTTCTGGGCGACCTGGTCGACGACCGGTTCTACGCCGACCTGGAGGCCGACCAGGAGCAGCTGGCGACCATGTCGATGCTGCTGCCGCCGCAGATGCTCAACCCGGTCGTGCCCCGGTTGGAGGAGGGCGGCGACTTCACCGAGGCCTTCTACGCCGACCCGGTGCGCCGCTACATGCTGCCGGTGCGCTCGGACCGCGACCCGGACTGGCCGAGCCACCCGCACTCCTCGCGGGACTCGCTGCACGAGGCCGAGATGTGGGTGGTGGAGGGCCTGACCCACCGCTACCCGACGAAGGTGCTGGCCGAGCTGGTGTCCACCTGCCCCCAGTACTGCGGGCACTGCACCCGCATGGACCTGGTCGGCAACTCCACGCCGCAGGTCGCCAAGCACAAGCTCGCGCTCAAGCCGGTGGACCGGCAGGACCGGATCGTGGAGTACCTGAGGACCACGCCGGGCGTGCGGGACGTGGTGGTCTCCGGCGGCGACGTGGCGAACGTGCCGTGGCCGCAGCTGGAGTCGTTCCTGATGCGGCTGCTGGGCGTGGAGACCGTGCGGGACGTGCGGCTGGCCACGAAGGCGCTGGCCGGGCTGCCGCAGCACTGGTTGCAGCCGCAGGTGGTGGAGGGCCTGGAGCGGGTGGCGCGCACGGCGGCGCGGCGCGGGGTGAACCTGGCGATCCACACCCACGTCAACCACGCCAACTCGGTGACGCCGCTGGTGGCGGAGGCGGCGCGGACGGCGCTCGCGGTGGGCGTGCGGGACGTGCGCAACCAGGGGGTGCTGATGCGCGGGGTGAACGCGACCGCGACGGACCTGCTGGACCTGTGCTTCGCGCTGCAGGGCGAGGCCGGGGTGCTGCCGTACTACTTCTACATGTGCGACATGATCCCGAACGCCGAGCACTGGCGGGTCGCGGTGCGGGAGGCGCAGGAGCTCCAGCACGCGATCATGGGCTACCTGCCGGGGTACGCGACGCCGCGGATCGTGTGCGACGTGCCGTACGTGGGCAAGCGGTGGGTGCACCAGGTGCAGGAGTACGACCGGGAGCGCGGGGTGTCGTACTGGACGAAGAACTACCGCACCGGGATCGAGCTGGACGACGCGGAGGCGTTGGACCGGCGGTACCCGTACTACGACCCGATCCGCTCGCTGCCCGAGGCGGGGCGGCGGTGGTGGGCCGCGCAGGGGTGAGCGCGCCGGGGCGCCGCGACGCTGGGGCGGGGCGCGGCGCCGGTGCGGGCTAGAGCGCGTCGGGGTCGGGGACGGCCCGGTCCCACTCGCGCTCGAACTCCTCGGCGGTGATCTCGTGCCGGGCGAGCTCGGGGTCGTGCAGGTCGTACGGCGGGTTGAACGGCCAGTCGTCGGTGCGCAGCGCCCGCCCGTCGGGCAGGAGCACGACCTGGCGGGTGCGGTACCCGTCCCCGCCGATCTCGACGAGCCACTCCCCCAGCTCCTCGTCGCCCTCGACGGGAGGCGTCCTCAGGTGCACGGTCCCCCGCGCGGCCAGCGCGCCGAACAGGGGGTCCCGCCGCTGCTCGCGCCGCTGCTCCCGCATGGAGTCCAGCGGTGCGGGCAGCACCTCGGAGGACAGGTCGACCTCGTCGACGCCGGTGGCGCCCAGCGCCCGCGCGAGGGTGTCGGGGTCGTCCTCGACCCACACCTCGCTCAGCTCGCGCTCGACCTGCTCGGCCGAGTCCGCCGTGATCCACCACCACAGTGATCCCATGCCGTAGTGGTGGGCCGCCAGGTACCTGGGCACGCGCTCCTCCGCTCCTCCGCGTCCTCGGGCAGGGCGCACCCTGCGCCGGGTCAGGC
>NZ_JBQGCX010000707.1:0-1574 GCF_052038725.1 Actinosynnema sp. | reverse complement strand
CCAGCCACAGCGGCCGTTGCGCGCGGTCGACGAAGGCGGTGAGCGCGGTCATCTGGGGATGGGTCATCGCGGGCCTCCGAGGGGCGCGTGCGGCGCGGGTGCGCGCCGGTTACCCGCCGCAGTGCGGACTCACACCTCGATCCGGGAGGGGCTCACCCGGTCGACGCGGGGCGGACCAGGGGCGCCCCCGTGCCGGACTCGCGCGGGTTCGCCGACGCCCACCTGCCCGGCCGCGGCGGGCCGCGCCGAACCGTCCCGCTCGGCTCCGGGCTCGACAACACCGCGCGCCTGGTGGACGGGGAGTTCGTGGTCCGCCGCCGCGACGGCGCCAGTCCGCCGAGGCCCGCCCGCTCGCCGCGGTGGCCGCCCGCTCCCCGCTCCCGACGCCCGTCGCGCTCGCCGTCGACGGCCCCTGGACGGCCTACCGCCTGCTGCCGGACGTGCTGCCGCTGGACGCGGGCGCCACCCGCGACCTGGCCCGCCGCCTGGTCGACTTCGTCGCGCTGGTGCGGACCTGGGACCTGCCCGCGCTGCTGGCCGGGGCCGCCGACGCCCACGCCGCGCTCGGCCTGCGCGACCCGACCGTCGAGCGCTTCCCGGCCACCCCGCCGCCGCCCCCGCCGGACGAGCTGGTCCTCGCGCACAACGACCTGGGGGCCGAGCACGTCCTGGTCGACGTGGGCACCACGATCACCGGGGTTCCAGACCGGACCGGCGCGGCCCGCTGCGCCCGGCCTCCGACCTCGGCCTGCCGCACCGCGACCTCGGTCCCGCCGCCGCACCGGCCGAGCCGGATCGTCGTGCACCCCACCGCGACCGACAACACCCACGACCGCTCCGAGGCCCACGCCCGCTCCGAGGCCCACGCCCGCCGCCTCGCCCTGTTCTTCCAGCGCGAGCACGTCAGGCGCGGGTGGGGCGACACCGGCCAGAACCGCGAGTCCGTCGGCATCGAGAACGAGGGCGCCCACACCGACCGGCTGCCCACCGCGCCGCAGTGGGCGGCGCTGGTGCGGTTGTGCGCGCGGGTGTGCCGGAGCTCCGGCATCGAGCCGACCGGGATCGACGGGCACCGCGACCACCGGGACGGCGCGGTGTGCCCCGGCGACGCCCGCCACGCCGGGCTCCCGCTGCCGCGCGCGCACGTGGCCGAGCTGCTCGACGCCTGAGCGCTCAGCGCGGGTCGGCGAGGTCCGGGTCGGTGGTGACCAGCGGGTCCCGCGCGCCGAGCGCGACGGCGGGCTCGACCGCGCGGTGCCCGAGTCCGGCCCCGGCGCCCGCGCGGACGGGCGCTAGTCGCTCTCGATGATCCGCCACTGCGGCTTGCCCACCCACATCGCCTCCAGCTTGGAGGTGTGCCCGTTGCCCGTGAACACCACGACCACCGCGTCGGCGGGCTGCTCCACGACCGCCGCGTAGCCCTGCCTCGGGGTCGCGGACACCGGCTGGATGTCGCGCTCGGCGAAGCTCACCGTGGCCACCCCGCCCTGCAGGCGGAAGCTCTTGATGAACACCTGCTTCCCGTCCCGCTCGACCCACGCGCCCTCCTCGGACGGCGCGGGCGGCTGGGAGGT
>NZ_JBQGCX010000706.1:0-3084 GCF_052038725.1 Actinosynnema sp. | reverse complement strand
GGGGGGGGGCCCGCGGGCGGGGCCCCCGCCCCCTCCGTCGTCGATCAGGCCTCTTCGTCGCCGTATCCGGGCATCTTGCCCGTCACCACGAACACGGTCCGCTTCGCCACCGACACCGCGTGGTCCGCGAACCGCTCGTAGAAGCGGCCCAGCAGGGTGGTGTCCACGGCGGACGGCACGCCGTGCGGCCACTCCTTGTCCATGATCACCGTGAACAGGTGGCGGTGCAGGTCGTCCATGGCGTCGTCCGCGTCCTCCAGGGACCGGGCGCGCGCCACGTCCTGGGTGCGGATGATGTCCGTCGCCTCCGTCGCCAGCTCGACCGCGATGCGGCCCATCTCGGCGAAGTAGGGGGCGACCGGCTCGGCCAGCACGTGGTTGGGGTGCCTGCGCCGCGCGGCCTTCGCCACGTGCAGCGCCAGGTCGCCCATCCGCTCCACGCTCTCGGCGGCGTGGATGACCGCCAGCACCGTGCGCAGGTCGGTCGCGACGGGGGCCTGGAGCGCGAGCAGCGCGTACGCCTGCTCCTCGATGCTGGCGCGCACCTCGTCGATCCTGGCGTCGTCGCTGATCACCTGCTCGGCGACGGCCAGGTCGGCCTCCAGCAGGGCCTTCGTGGCCAGCTCGATCGCCTTGCCGGACATCGCACACATGTCGGCCAGTCGCTCCGCGAGCTGTCCGAGCTGGTCTTGGTAGGCCTCACGCATGGTCCAAGCCTAGGGCCACCTGATCGCGCGAGCGACATTCCCCGGTGAACCGGGGATGAACCCGTGGCGACCAGATGATCGGCGGCACCCCCTGGGAGCTGCGGGAACGGTCCGAGCTCCCGAGGGGGTCGCGCGTGGTGGCCGACCGGTCACGCGCAGGGGTCGACGGCCGCGTTCACCACGGGCAGGTCCCCGGTGCCGCTGTCGGCGGAGACGCCGCCGCCCTGACCGGCCTGCGGGCGCTTGACCTCGCCCTCCCACCCGGAGCCCATCATGAGCGCCACGACGCCGCCCATGCTCTCGTCGACCTGGAGCTCGGCGTCCGGCACGGCCGCCCGCAGGGTCGCGGCGGCGTTCTCGTTGCCGGTGGCGTAGCGGATGAACGTCCTGGTGGACGCCTGGTCCGCGACACCGATGTAGGTGACCTTGAAGCCGACCTCTTCCAGCTTGGTCTTGGTGTTCTTCGGGGCGAACCCACCCGAGGTCTGGTTGAACACCTGGACGCGCACGGAGCCGGGGTCGCCCACGGTGCCCGGCTGCTTCTCGGCCTTCTTCTCCGCGGTCCCGCCCTCGGTCGGCGCCTCGCCCGGCAGCGGGGTGCCGTCGATGACCGCCTGGAAGAGCGCCTTGGTCTCGTCCTCCTGGAGGACCTCGAAGTTGTCGTCGTTGCTCGGGGTCGGGCCCTCGTCGGTGCGGTGGGGGACGGTCACGAAGCTGACCCGCCCGGCGTCCAGCCCCTGCAGGGACTGGGCGAGCGTCAGCATGGAGTCCACGCCGATGTTCTGACCCGCGGTGGAGGACGCGAAGGCGTTGAGGAAGCCGTTGAGCTTGCTCGGGCTGAGCAGCAGCTCGCTGGACATGGCCTTGCGCAGCAGCGCGGACAGGAACTGCTGCTGCCGCTTGATCCGGTCGTAGTCGCCGAACTCCTCGGTCTTGACCTTGCGGGCGCGGACGAAGTCCAGCGCCTTCTGGCCGTTGACCTCGTACTTGCCGGGCTTGTCGAAGATCATGCCCAGCTCGCCGTCGTCCATGACGGTGGGCGCGCACACGCCCACCGTCCCGACGGCGTCGACCATGCCCTTGAACCCGTTGAAGTCCACGCTGACGAAGCGGTTGATGTCCAGCCCGCTCAGCTCGGTCATGAACTTGCTGACGCACTGCGGGCCGCCGGTGGCGTAGACCTCGTTGGCCTTCACGCCCTCCGCCTCGGGCAGCACCTTGTCCGAGTAGGTGTCGCTGGCCGAGTCCCAGCTGTTGCACGCGGGCCGCGTGACCTGGAGGTCACGCGGCATCGACACCACCACCATGCGCTTCCGGTCGGCCGGGACGTGGGCGATCATCATCACGTCCGACCGGGCGCCGACGACCTCGCTGGTGTCGCCCACCCCGTCCGAGTCCTTGGCGCCCGCGCGCGTGTCCGAGCCGATGATGAGGAAGTTCTCGTCACCGAGCTGCTTCTCCGCCTGGTGCACGGCCGCCGAGTTCTGGCCGAGCGCGTCGATCCGGGTGATCTTGCTGTCGAAGTGCAGCATCGCCCCCCAGCCGATCCCGCTGGCCAGGAACACCACCACCGCCGAGGTCAGCGAGATCGCCTTGATGATCCGGACGATCTTGCTCTGCTTGGCGGTCCGCCCCTTGCGGCCCTTGCCGCCCTTGCCGCCCTTGGGCTCGGTGTCGTCGGGGTCGTCCGGGTCCACCGGCTCGGCGTACTCCGTGGCGTCCTCGTCGACCTCGGACTTCCACGGCATCAGCTTCTGCCTGCGCTCCTTGCGCTGGCGCTCCTGCTCGGCGAGCTCGTCGTGGACGGCCGAGAAGCGGGCGAGGGTGTGGTCGACCTCGCGCAGCTTCTTGATGTCGTCGCTGATGGCCTCCATCTCGGTGGTGAGGCTCGCCGGGTCGATCTGCTCCCTCGGCTCGGGGCCGCCGACGCCGGGCGGGGGGCCGCCGAGCGCGGACACGCCGGGGGGCGGGAGCGGCGGGGCGCCCTCGTCACCCTCGGCGAACCGGCTGGGGGGACCGTCGTGCGGGCCCTGCCGCCCGTTCTCGGGCGCGAGCCTGCGCGGGGGCCTGCCCGCGTCGCCGTCGGCGAAGCTCTCGGCGCGCGCCTGGCGGTCGTCGCCGGGCGGGACGGGCCTGGGGCGCATCCCGGTGCCCTCGGGACCCCGGCCGTCCGGACCCCGGCCGTCGGGCGCGGGACCGTCGCCGGGCGCGAGCCTGCGGGGACCGTCCTCGGGCAGGCCGGGACCGTCGCCGGGCATGGGGCGCGGGCGCATCCCGGTGCCCTCGGGACCGCGGCGCGGACCGTCCTCGAAGTCCTCGCCGGGCATGGGGCGCGGCATCCGGGCGCTGCTGCCCTCGGGACCGGGGCGGCGCGGAC
>NZ_JBQGCX010000705.1:0-1690 GCF_052038725.1 Actinosynnema sp. | reverse complement strand
TCGTGGACCTCCTGGGAGCCGAAGATGTAGGCGGTTACCTCGCTGATGTCATCGATGAACCAGCCGATCTGGACCACGCCGAGGCGGGTGTGTGTGAGGACGTGGTGCTCGTCATCGAGCGGGGCGCTGAGTACGGCTGCGAAGAGCGCGTCTCCGATAGGTCCGTCGAGTTCGCCGCTCAGGCCCGTGCGAAGAGTCTTGGTCAGCCGCTTCCAGTCGGGCAGGTCCAGCGAGGTCGACCACTCAATCGCGCCGTCGTCGGGGACAGGCTCGGGTCGGGTAGCGAGGGCTTGGCTGAGCTTCGTCACGGCGCGTTCGTACCGACGGGCGCGGGCAGTAGCGGTTCTTCGCGCGTTAATTGCCCGGTCTACGTAGTACTCGAATTCTTCCCGCAGAGGCGTGACAACTGCGATCCCGGCGTCGCCGCCGAACCTGACGATGGGTTCGACAAACTCCGACCGTCCTTCGGCTTGGTCCATGTGGATGAACCGGACTAGGTCGTCGTAGTGGTCGGGCGTGGCGATGGTGGCGAGCGCGTGTGCGGCGCCGGACTGCTCACCTGTGCCCCGCGGGTTGGTGTATCGCTCTGCCAGGACGTCCCAGAAGGGCAAGCCTTCGGGGCGGGCGAAGCGTCGCGCCATGCGGTACATCAGGAGGTCTGGGTACCCCCCCCTGGTCTAGGTGGCGCGCCAGGATAGACAGGCCCTCCGACCAGGAGCCGGTCTGAGCTTCGCCAAGCAGGACTTCGGGGTGCACCTCGAACCCCGCCGCGCGAAGGTCGGCCACGATCGGCCCATAGGCCTCCCTGATCGGGTGCTCGATCAAGGCCATCTCCCACTCCGCCAAATAACGCCAGCGCTCGACAGGCCGCGAATCGTCTCGCGTCGTGCTCATCGGCATGCCTCCGTGCCGTCGTGGGTGTAGACGGAGGCTACTGCTCCGCCGACGCAAGAAGCCTATGGACCGCTCCCGAACGCACGGCGCGTCGAGACGCAGCCGTCCGAAAACGACCGTTTGCGGACGCGTACCTAAACCGGGGTCCCACGCCCAGCCCTGGACCCTTCGGAAACGATCGTTTACGGCCACCCGTGCTGCTGAGCGTGCCATGCTCCTTCGACAAGGGATGAGGGGGAGCGATGGGGCGACCGGAGGACGAGTTCAGTGACCCACGCGTGTCCGGGGGCGACGTTGCTGACGTCCGTGCTGCTTCAAGTGATGACGACTTTGGGCGTCCTGCACCCTCCTCTGGTGATGACCCCGGGACGTCCCGGGCGCGCGGCCGTGCGCGGTGGCTTCTGCCTCTTGGAGTGATCGTCGTGCTGACCCTTGCGACCGGCGCAGTCCTGCACGCGCAGGAGCGCGGTACGCGCTCCCCGGAAGCTGCGGTGGAGGCGTACGTGCAGCTCATCGAGGCCGGCGACGTCGAGGCGGCAACGTCCATGGTCCCGGTAAGGACAGACATACTTGCCGCCGACGTTGAAGAGTCCCGGCGCTCGGGACATGACCTGGGCCAGTCGACAGGAGCTCCCGTGCGCGTGGAGGCGCCGGTGTTCCTCTCGAACCGTCTCTACGCGACCACCGAAGCTATCTCGGACGTGTCAGTCGAGCCGGTAGCGGACCAGGGCCGCAGCGCCGTGGGTGAGGAGGCTGAGGTTGCTGTGACCTACAGCGTGGGCGGTCGCTCTTCAAG
>NZ_JBQGCX010000704.1:0-2074 GCF_052038725.1 Actinosynnema sp. | reverse complement strand
AAGGACGAGTAGCGGGGACGGAAGGCGGCGGGCGCGGCGGGCGCGGCGGGCGCGGCGGGCGCGGCGGGCGCGGCGGGCGCGGCGGGCGCGAACGGCCGGTGGGCGGCGGCTGCCGGCGGGCGGGGTGGCGGGCAGCAGGGCGACGGCCTGCGGGACGGCGGCCGGTCGAGCGGCGGGACGGCGGGTGGCCACCCCCGGCCTCACCGCGCGGGCGCCGTCAGGGTCCAGCTCGCCAGCAGGTCCAGCGCCTGCCTGGACGCCGTCCCGGCCTCCGCCGTGTACAGGAACAGCGTCGTGTCCGGGTCGCCCGGCAGCACGACGGTCTCGTACTCCACGGTCAGCTCGCCCACCAGCGGGTGCGCCAGGCGCTTGGAGCCGTGCGTGCGCTGGTGCACCCGGTGCTGCTCCCACCACCCGTCGAACTCCGGGCTCTGCTCCCGCAGCTCCGCCAGCAGCGCCAGCGCGGCCCGGTCGCCGGGGTCGCGGCCGACCTCCAGCCGCAGGCTCTCCACGGCGTTGCGCGCCTGTTCCTCCCAGTCCGCGAACAGCGCCCGCGCCGCCGGGTCCAGGAACATCCAGCGGGCGTAGTTCCGGCGGGGCGCGGGGATCGCCTCGAAGTCGGTGAACAGCGCCCGCGCCAACCGGTTCGCCGCCAGCACGTCCGTGCGCCGCCCCAGCGCCAGCGCGGGCACCCCGTCCAGCGAGTCGAACAGCTGGTGCACGCCCGGCCGCAGCCGCTGCGCCCCCGTGCTCCGCCGCCGCGCGACCGGGCCGCCGACGCCGATCAGGTCCCGCAGGTGCGCCTGCCCCGCGTCGTCGAGCCCGAGCGCCCGCCCGAGCGCGTCGACCACCGCGGGCGACGGCACGATCCGCCGCCCCTGCTCCAACCGCGCGTAGTAGTCCGCGGACACCCCGGCCAGCCGCGCCACCTCCTCGCGCCGCAACCCCGGCACCCGCCGCACCCGCCCGTCCGGCGGCAGCCCGGCCCGCTCCGGGTCGCTCTGCGCGCGCGCCCGCTTCAGGAAGTCCGCCAGCTCCGCGTTGTTCTGCGCCACACCCCCAGTCTGCCCACCCCGCCACCCGCCCCGGAGGCCCTCGGGCAGGACTGCGCGTCCTAGTCGGCGCAGGGCCCGCCGAGCGCCCCCGGAAGCCCTCCCGGCGCAGCAGGCTCAAGGCGTCCCCAGAGCGCGACACCCGAACCCCGGAGGCACCACCCCATGACCACCCCCACCACCTGGTTCGTCACCGGCGCGTCGAAGGGCCTCGGCCTCGAACTCGTCCGCCAGCTGCTCGCGCGGGGCGCCGACGTCGCCGCCACCTCCCGCTCCGCCGACCGCCTCCGCGCCGCCCTCGCCGACGCCGACACCACCCGCCTGCTGCCGCTCACCGTGGACCTCGCCGACGAGGCCGACGTCCAGCGCGCCGTCACCGCCGCCGCCGAGCGCTTCGGCCGACTGGACGTGGTGGTCAACAACGCGGGCTACGGCTACCTGGCCGCCGTGGAGGAGACCACCGCCGAGGCCGTCCGGGACATGCTGGACGTGCAGGTCGTCGGCGTGTGGAACGTGCTGCGCGCCGCGCTCCCGGTCATGCGGGAGCAGCGCTCCGGCCGGGTCGTCAACATCTCCTCGGTGCTCGGCCTGGTCTCGCTGCCCGGCTGGGCCCTGTACTGCGCGGGCAAGTTCGCGCTGGAGGCCCTGACCGAGGCGCTGGCGGGCGAGGTGGCCGAGCACGGCGTCGAGGTCACCCTCGTGGAACCCGGCTACTTCCGCACCTCGTTCCTCAGCCCCGACTCCCTCGCGCTGCCCGAGACCACCACCGACCACTACCCGCGGATCCGGCGGATGGTCGCCGACCACCGCGCCCTGCAGGGCTCCCAGCTCGGCGACCCGGCGCGGGGCGCGGCCGAGATCATCGCGCGGGCCTCGGTCGCGGGCGCGCCGCTGCGCCAGGTCCTCGGCTCCGACTCGCACGCCTACGCCACCGCCAAGGTCGACGCCCTGCGCGCGAACCTCGCCGCCGAGGCGGACAGCGCCCCCAGGACCGACCACCCCGCCGCCTGAGCCGCACCGCC
>NZ_JBQGCX010000703.1:0-2671 GCF_052038725.1 Actinosynnema sp. | reverse complement strand
GACGACGTCGCCGACCTCCTCGAACCCGGCCAGCGCCAGCCCGTACAGCGCCAGCGCGCCCGCGTCGTCCCCGGCCTGCCGGGTGAGCAGCCCCAGGTCGCGCCTGCACAGCGCCTGCCCGCGCACGTCGCCCAGCTCGGTGAACGCCGCCAGCGCCTCCACCAGCACCGCCCCGGACTCCTCGGCGCGCCCCCGGTTGATGTGCAGGGTGCCGAGCGAGGCCAGCAGCGCCGCCGTGCCGCGCGCGTTGCCCGCGGCCCTGGTGGCCCGCAGCGCCTCGTCGTGGGTGTGCCGCCAGTCGTCCAGGTGCCCGCGCGCCTCGAACAGCGTCGTCGTGGTCACCGCCAGGTCCCAGCACAGCTCGTCCAGCCCGAGCCGCGCCGCCTGCGCCACGGCCGCCCGCAGGTTCGGCAGCTCGCCCTCCAGCCACTCCAGCGGGCTCTCCAGCAGCCGCTCGGCGTGCACGGGGTGCGGGTGCCAGCGCGGCGCGCTCCCGTGCAGCGCGGTGAAGTCGCCGCCGAACACGCCCCGGTGCGCCTGCTCGGCCAGCGACAGCCAGCCGCCGAGCACCCGCTCCTGCACCTCCCGCTGCTCCCGCTCGTCCACCGACGCCAGCTGCTCGCGGGCGAACAGCCGGATGATGTCGTGGAAGCGGTAGCGGAACTCGCCGGTGCCGTCGACCGAGACCACGTCGAGCATCTGCACGTCCACCAGCGGCTCGATCAGGTCCGAGGCGTACGGCCTGCCGTCGTCCAGCGCCGCGCCCGCCACCCAGCCGGGCAGCGACGGGCCCTCGGCCAGGCTGAGCAGCCCGAACAGCCGCCGCGTCGGCTGGTCCAGCCCGTCGTGGGTCAGCGACAGGCTCGCCCGGATCGTCATCTCGCCGTGCGCCAGCTCGTCGAGGCGGTGCCGCTCGCTGGCCAGCCGGTGCACCATCGACGCCAGCGACCAGTGCGGTCGGGCCGCCAGCCGCGCCGCGACGATCCGCAGCGCCAGCGGCAGCCCGCCGACGGTGCGCACCAGCGCCTCCGCCGCCTCCGGCGCGCCCGCCACCCGCCGCTCGCCCACGACCCGGCCGAGCAGCTCCAGCGACTGCTCCCGGTCCAGCACGTCCAGCTCCAGCTGCCGCGCCCCCGGCAGCCCGGTCAGCCGCGCCCGGCTGGTCACCCCCACCGCGCAGCGCCCGCCGCCGGGCAGCAGCGGCAGCACCTGCCGCTCGCTGACCGCGTTGTCCAGCACCACCAGCACCCGCCGGTCCGCCAGCAGCGTCCGGTACATCTCGGTGCGCGCGGTGTGCTCCACCGGGATCATCGCGCCGGGGATGCCGAGCGCCTGCAGGAACCGGCCGAGCACGTCGGCGGACCCGCCCGCGTCGCCGTAGCCGCCGCGCAGGTCGCAGTACAGCTGCCCGTCGGGGAAGTGCTCCTCGGCGACCCGGTGCCCCAGGTGCGCGGCCAGCGTCGACTTGCCCACGCCCGGCCGGCCGATGACCACCACGACGCCGACCGCGCGCCGCCCCGCGCCCCCGGTGAGCACCTCCTCGGCGGCGGTGATCAGCTCCTCGCCGCCGATGAAGTCGGCGGTGTCGGCGGGCAGCTGCCTGGGCACCGCCGCGCGCGCGGCGTCGGCGGGCTCAGCGGGTCTTCGCTCGCGCGCAGGCTCGGGGCCGCGCAGCAGTGAGGCGTCCCCGGCGTGGATCGCCCGCTCCAGCTCCCGCAGCTCCTCGCCGGGCTCCAGGCCCAGCTCCTCCACCAGCAGGTCGCGGCCCTCCCGGTACACCTCCAGCGCCTCGGCCTTGCGGCCCGACCGGTACAGCGCCAGCATCAGCAGCGCCCTCGGCCGCTCCCGCAGCGGGTGCTCGCGCACCAGCCTGCCGATCTCGCCGACCAGCTCGTGGTGCAGCCCCAGCTCCAGGTCGATCCCCAGGCAGGTCTCCACCGCGTTGAGCCGGTCCTCCTCCAGGCGCAGCGCCCTGGTGCGCAGCGGCGCGCTCGCCAGCCCGCTCAGGCACTCCCCGCGCCACAGCCCCACCGAGGCCCGCAGCAGCTCGGACGCCTCGGACAGCTCGCCGCGCCTGGCCGCCGCGCGCCCCTCGGTGACGCCCCTGGTGAACTCGTGCACGTCCAGCGAGGCGTCCGGCAGGCGCAGCTGGTAGCCCGGCGGGCGGGTCACGATGGAGACCTCCACGCCCGCGTCGGCCAGCGTCTTGCGCAGCCGCGACACGCAGATCTGCACCTGGGTGCGCGCGGTGTCCGGCGGGTTGACCTCCCACAGCGCGTCCACCAGGTGGTCCGTGCTGACCACCTTGTTCGCCTCCAGCAGCAGGCAGGCCAGGATGACCTGCTGCCGCCCCGGCGGGATGCGCACGGGCCCCCCGGCGCCGGTGACCTCGATCGGTCCCAGCACCCGGAACGCCAGGCGCCCGCCCCGTTCCACCACCTCGTCCACGAGACCTCCGCTCACCCGCCCGGCGTGGGACCCGGAGTCGGACACAACAGGACGAACGTACCGTTGGGAAAGCATTGTGTATGTCCGCCCGATGTCCTAAACCGAGCCCTCCTCGGGTCATTGGGAAACACTATGGAGCGCCGGGATGCCGCCGTGATAGCCGGGGGAGAGGCGCGGGTTGCCCGTGATGCGGCAAATCAGTTCCACGAGCAGCGCCCGCGCC
>NZ_JBQGCX010000702.1:0-5618 GCF_052038725.1 Actinosynnema sp. | reverse complement strand
AGCCGGTCGGCGCGGCGGGCGCGCTCGTCCAGCAGCGCCTGCTTGCGGGAGGAGAACGCCTCGTAGACGTCGGTGCGCCGGTCGGCCAGCCGGGCGAGGAAGTCGTCGAACTCCCCGAAGCGGGACTCCAGGTTCTCCAGCTTGAGCAGCAGCCCGCCGAGCTGCTCGTCGCAGCGCTCCGGGGTGTCGGCGACGGCGATCGCGCCGGTGACGGCCTGGCCGAGCAGCGCCAGCTCGGCGGCGAACTCGGCGCGGCCCTCGGCGGCGACCAGGTCGCGGCGGCGGCCGTCGACGGTGGCGCGGACCCGGTTGAGGCCGGCCAGCACGGAGCCGATGCGCTCCAGCACCGAGGTGCGGGCGGTGGCGTCGGCGATGTCGAGCCCGCCGACGACCTCGGTGAGCACCTCGAGGCCGCGCTGCTGGGCGAGCAGCTCCTGCGCCAGCGGGGCGGCCTCGGCGGTGGTGCGCAGCTCGGTCGCCTTGGCCAGCAGCGAGTCCACCTGCTCCTGGTGCGCGGCGAAGGCGTCCTCGCGGCCGAGGAACGCCACGGCGCGCGCGCCGACCGAGGCGATCTCACCGTCCAGGGTGGACACCAGGCCGTCGATGCGCTCGTCGTCGGCGTAGCGCACCTCCTTGAGCGTCACCAGGTTGCCCTGCGCGCCGCGCAGGTCGGTGAGCAGCCGCACCCAGGCGTCGGCGGTGTCGAGCACGTCGCTGTGCGCGCGGCGCAGCAGCGCGGTGACCCGCTCGTCGGCGTCGGACAGCGCGCCCTCGGCCTGCGCGGTGAGCTCGCGGACCGTCTCGAACTCGTCGAGCACCAGCTGCGCGGTGGCGCGCAGCCGCGTGACCGGGGTGCGCAGGTCGCCGAGGTCGGCGTCGCCGAGCCAGTGGTGGGTGTCCACGACCCTGGCGCACGCGGCGATCAGCGCCTCGAACACCGCGGCGGTCGGCTCGCTCTCCTCGGCGGCGGCCACCACCGACAGGCAGTCGGAGATGCCGCGCACCAGGTCCGCGTTGCCGACCCGCTCCAGCGGTCCGGTCCCGGTGCGCTGGGCGGCGGCGTGCGTGTCGGACTGGAACGGGGTCAGCCACACCTGCACCGGGTGCACCCTGGTCGGCTCGTCGCCGCCCGCGCGCAGCAGCACGAGGCCGCCGTCGTCGAACAGCGCGTGCCCCCGGCACGGCAGCGGGGCGGCGACCTCCTTGCGGATCACGTTGTAGGGCAGCAGGAGCGCGCGGTCGGCGGCGCGGAAGGCGTAGAGGACGTCCTCGCCGGTGGGCGAGCGGACGACGCGGTCGAACGCCAGGCCGCCGGTGTCCACGCCGTCGAACGTGCGGGCCGCGCCGGTGGCCAGCAGGTAGCCGCCGGGGAAGACCAGGCCCTGGTCGTCGGGCAGCCGCACGCAGGAGGCGCCGATGCCGTCGAGTCGGGTCGCGGCGCCGGTGCGGGTGTTGAAGACCAGGTGCCGCCAGGCGGTCTCGTTGTACGGGCGGACCCGGATCAGCACCAGCGGGCCGACGCGGGCGTGCTCGACGTCGGCGTCGGCCAGGCTCTGCAGCGGGTCGTCGACCGGCTCGCGCAGGACCGCGCGGTCCGAGTCGGGGTCGTTCTCGGTCTTGATCACCAGCGAGCCGCCGACCGCCGAGACGAACACCTCGCCCAGCACGGAGATGTGCGGGTGGCGGCCGAGGACGTGGTCCTCGCGGGTGGCCGGGGTCCAGGTGAAGTCGTGGGTCGGCGGGTGGACGTGGTCGCGCTCGCCCCGGTTGTCCAGGTAGCGCACGGCGCCGTCGACGCCGACCTCCCAGCGCAGCACCCGGATGTCCTGGGCGCGGGCGCCGGTCTGGACCACCGCGAGCAGCCTGCCCTCGACCCGGCGCAGCCGGACCAGGCGGGCCTGGCGGTAGTAGCGGTGCAGCTCGGCGAAGTCGCGCAGGAAGCCGGGGTCGTCCAGGAGGCCGGGCAGGTCGTCGTCCCCGGCGTCGAGCAGGGTCGCCGAGCCGTCCACGTCGGGCTGCCCGCCGGTCCCCGCCGCGCGGCGGTGCAGGGAGAGGACCACGGCGACGGCGGACACGTCGCCGCGCAGCGCGGCCGGGGCGTGGTAGCCGACGAGCAGGCGGCCCGCGACCTCGACCACGTCGACCGGGACCAGGTTCGCGCCGGTGCGGACCTGCTCGGTGCCGAGCAGCCGCAGCTCCGCGCCGCCGAACGCCTCCAGCCTGCGGGTGTTGAGCGCCTCGGCCGCCCCGGCGAGCCCGGCGGCCTGGTCGGCCAGCCGGGCCCGGAGGATCTCGTAGGCGCCCGCGTCGAGGGCGGCCGTCACGACTGCGCGGCGAGCGCGGCGACGGGGCGCTCGGCGACGCCGAGGCGGGTGGCGTGGTCGAGCAGCTTGCGGAGCTTGTCGGCGTCGGGGCCGCCCGCGCTGATCATGTGGTGGAGCGCGGCGGACACGGTGAGGTTCTTGACGTCCTCGGTGCCGAACGAGCCGAGGACGCGGGTGATGTCCTCGGTGAAGCTGGCCTTGCCGTTCAGCCACGGCTCGACCAGGGTGCGGGCGACGTCGGAGTGCTCGACGAACCCGTCGACGCCCTTGCCGACCGAGATCGCGCCGACGACGCGCTCGAAGAACGCGGTCTCGCCGCCGACGATGTCGATGTCGGCCTTCTCCAGCCCGGCGGCCAGCACGGCGGCCTGCGACTCGGCGACCTGCCGCTGCACGTGCAGGCCCGCGAGGCGGATCTCCTTCTCGGCCTCCAGGCGCAGGCGGTACTCCTCGTGGCCGCGGGTGACCTCGTCCATGGCGGCCATGGCGCCCGCCTTGTCGGCCAGGCCCTCGGCCTCGCCCTTGAGCTTCTCGCGGATGGCCTCGGCGGCGACGAGGGCCTTCTCCCGCTCCACGACGGCCTCGGCGCGGCCGACCTTCTCCACGGCGGCGGCGGAGCGCTCGCGGACCTGCGCGTCGGCCAGGCCCTCGGCGGCGGCGTCGGCCTGCTTGCCCTCGGCGAGGCGGATCATGGCGCGGGCGTCCAGCTCGGCGGCCTGCTGGCGGGCCTCGGCGAGCACGAGCTCCTCGCGGGCCTTGAACTTCGCGGCGGCCTCGGCGGCCTCGGCGGCCTTGATGTCCTTGACCAGGCCCTCCTGGGCCTGCCCCTCGGCGCGGATGACGGTGGCCTGGCGCTCCCGCTCGGCCTCCTCGACGGCCCGCAGCCGCTTGATGTTCTCCTCCTGCTCGGCGACCGTCTTCTCCACGGCGACGCGCTCGCGCACGACCTCGGCGACCGAGCGCTTCTCGCCCTCGACCTCGCGCTCGGCGGCCATGCGCGCCAGCTCGGTGTCGCGCTCGCGGGAGACGACCTCCAGCAGCCGGTCCTTCTCGATGCGCTCGGACTCGATCGCGATCACGCGCTCGCGGTTCTTCTCGGCGACGGCGATCTCGCGGTTCTTGTTCTCGTGCTGGATGCCGAGCTGCTCCTCGGTGCGCAGGTGCGCGGCGCTGGCCTTGAGCCGCTCCTCGGCCTGCACCTTGGCGATCTCGGCCTCCTCGCGCGCCCGCAGCGTCTCGACCTCGCGCTTCTGCTTGATCTCCGCGTCGGCCTGGCGGCGCTCCAGCTCCAGGATCGTCTCGCGCGCCTCGACGTTCTGGCGGGTGATCTCCTTCTCCTCGGTGCGCTGGAACTCGTTGGTGCGCACGTGCTCGATCGCCGTCAGCTCGGTGATCTTGCGGATGCCCTGAGCGTCGAGGATGTTCGTCGGGTTGAGCTGCGCCATCGGCGTCTGCTCCAGGTAGTCGATCGCCGCGTCCTCCAGGCTGTAGCCGTTGAGGTCGGTGCCGATGACCCGGATGATGCGGTCGCGGAACTCGTCGCGGTGGGTGTAGAGGTCGACGAAGTCGAGCTGCTTGCCGACGGTCTTGAGCGCCTCGGAGAACTTGGCGTTGAACAGCTCCTGCAGGGTGGCCTCGTCGCTGGCGCGCGCGGTGCCGATCGCCTGGGCGACCTTGATGACGTCCTCGACGGTCTTGTTGACGCGCACGAAGAACGTGATCCGGATGTCGGCGCGGATGTTGTCCTGGCAGATCAGGCCCTCGGTGCCCGCGCGGCGGATCTCGATCGTCTTGACCGAGATGTCCATGATCTCGGCGCGGTGCAGCACCGGCATGACGACGGCTCCGGTGAACGTCACGTCCACCTTGCGCACCTTGGACACGATCAGGGCCTTGCCCTGCTCGACCTTGCGGAACAACCGGCTGACGACGACCAGCAGCGCGATCAGGACGAGAGCGCCGACGGCGATGAGCACGCCGAGGCCCGTGGTGATGGCACCCATTCCCGGAAAACCCCCTACAGCGAAGAGTTCAGCGGCACGACCCAGAAGAACTCGCCGTCCGGGTCGTACTGGTAGATCACGGCCGTGTCCCCCGCCGCGAAGGGGTCGCGCCCGGTCTGGCGCACCTGCACGAGCGCCGACGAGCCGTCGCCCGAGGTGACCTCGGCCTGCCCGAAGTCGGAGGTGACCGTGCCGGTCCGCACGACGCAGGTGAGCCCGACGAAGTCGACGCGCGACGCGGAGCGCTCCGGTTTGCGGAACGGCTCGACCGCGAGGCGGGTGAGGAGCAGCCCGAGCAGCAGCGACAGCAGCAGCAGCCCGACGCCCAGCAGCGTGCGCGGGACGGGTTCGAGCTGCGCCTGGTCGAGCAGCACCCCACCGGCCAGCGAGCCGAACCAGGACAAGGCGACGAGGATCGAGACGGAGACGGCGGCCGGGAAGTCCCCGAGCCCGAGCCCCAGCTCGAAGCCGACGTCGTCGGAGTCGAGCACGCCGAGGACGGCGAGGAGCCAGAACACCACCACCAGGACCAGCGGAACCCCGAGCACGACGGCGGGGAACGACAGCGCGGCGGCGGCGAACTCTCCCAACGAACCTCCCAGCTTCGTCTTGCGGCGAAGATAGCTGGACGCAGGGGGTGCGCGTGGGGGAACGGCGGAACGTGTCGGGCGGCACACGGGGCGTGGGGAGGAGGTGGGGGTCGGGGACGGGCCAGGAGGGGGCGCGCTCCGCTAAGCTGTGGGGTGAGGGCTGCTAGCTCAATTGGCAGAGCAGGAGACTTTTAATCTTCGGGTTCAGGGTTCGAGTCCCTGGCGGCCCACCACGCTTGACCTGGGTTTTCCCTTGTCGCTCGAGTCCTCCGACACCGGCGGTGCTGTCGGAGTCCGCCGGGCCCGCGTCGCGCCCGTGAACACCCGGTCCGCGAACGCCCACCTCCACGCTGTTTGCCCTGCACGCCAGTCCTTGATGGCGTCTTGGCGATATCGACACCGCCGCGCTTCGCAGGACGAGCGACCGCAAGCGCGAACGACCACCGCCTCTGGTGCCGCGGCGTCGACCTCTGGGGTTCATCTGCGCGGCAGGGCGCAAACGCTTGGAGAAGCAGGCACCCCGCGGCCAGCGAAGCTGGAGGTGAACATGAAAGCTGAGGTGAACGGCTAACAAATCATGGGTGAATCGCGACTTCCGATCTGATCGGAGGTTCACAAAATGCGCATCCGCCTCATGTTTTCCTGCTTGCTGTTGACCGCTGCCGCCGCCTGCTCTCAAGGTGGACGAGTTTCGAGTGACA
>NZ_JBQGCX010000701.1:0-2952 GCF_052038725.1 Actinosynnema sp. | reverse complement strand
CCCGGGCGCCCCGCCCGCGCCCAAGGCCGCCGTCCTGCTCGCGTCCACCACCGCCGCGCTGCCGGCCGGTGCGCTGCACGCCCGCAGGGGGCGGTGGCCCGCCCGTCAGGCCGGGCGGTAGGTGGTGACCACGCCGCCGTGGTCGAACGCGCGCACGTCGACCGGCCTGAACGCGCGCGGGGCGAAACCGGCGCGGAACAGCGGGGTCCCGCCGCCCGCGACCACCGGGTAGGTCTTGACCACCAGCTCGTCGATCTCCGGGAGCAGCTGCCCGGCCAGGTCCGCGCCGCCGCACAGCCACACGTCCAGGCCGTCCTCCCGCTTGAGCTCCCGCACCAGGCCGACCGGGTCCGCGCGCACCAGCACGACGGCCGGATCGGCGTCGGGCAGGGAGCGGGAGACCACGTACTGGCGCAGGTGCGCGTACGGGCTGCCCACGCCCGCGTCGAGCGCGGGCTGGTAGCTGCCCCGGCCCATGAGCACGGTGTCGTAGCGCCGGTTCGGGGTGTCCAGGGGCATCCCGACGAGCGGGCGGACGTGGGTGGGCGTGGTCTCGGGGTACTCGGCGCGCAGGTGCTCGACCATCGGCTCTGCGGTCGGGTAGAAGTCGTGCTCGCCCTCCGGGCCCGCGATCACGCCGTCGATGCTCGCCGCGATGAAGTACACGAGCTTGCGCACGGGCTTCCCCCTCGTCTCGACCACTCCGGTCGTAGTACTCTGCTTGAAGTGGTTCGAACCGTAGTACTACGTTTGGAGTGGTGTCAATGGCGCGACGCAACCCGGAGCGGCGGGCCGCGCTGCTCGACGCCGCCGTCGAGGTGCTGGCGGGCGAGGGCGCGCGGGGGCTCACCTTCCGGGCGGTCGACCAGCGGGCCGGGGTGCCCGCGGGCACCGCGTCGAACTACTTCGCCGGGCGCGCCGAGATCCTCACCGGCGCGGGCGAGCGGGTCTACCAGCGGCTGCTCGACCAGGCCCCGCTGGGCGAGACCCCGGACGGCCCGCGCGACCGGTCCCGCGTCACCGAATTGATGCACGCCCTCGTCGACCGCGTCTCGGCCTTCCCGACCGGTTTCCTCGCCCTGCTGGAACTGCGCCTGGAGGCCGCGCGCAACCCGGAGCTGCGCGAGGTCCTGACCGCCCGCGTCCGCGCCGACCTGCGCTTCAACACCGAGCACCACGCCGCCTCCGGCCTGCCCGGCGACGGCACCACCGTGGCGCTGCTGTGGCTGGCCCTCAACTGGCTGATCCTGGAACGCCTCACCCTCCCCGACCTGCTGACCGACCACCAGCGCCGCGACCTCGTCACCGCACTGGTCGACCGGCTGCTCGCGGGGCAGCCGGAGGAGGCGGGCAGACCGCTCGACGAGAGCGGAAAATGAGTTAACCGGAAAAGGGAACGGCGCTAACGTCCGAGGTCCGGAGAATTCCTATCGGTGATTTCTCCGAATAATTCGAGGAAAGGTTACGGAACGCCATCACGGGCGTTGCCGAAAACCCCTCGCCGACCTCGGGAGGACTGCGTTGGCAGTGGGAAAGGCCGACAGCGCGGTGGGCGGGTGGCTGCCCGCCCTGCTCATCGTCGCGCTCACCGGCACGATCATCGAGATCGACATGTCCGTGCCCAGCTTCCCGGACATCGCCCGCGAACTGGGCGTGGGCGGCCCGGCCGTGCAGCTCACCGTCACCCTCAACTTCCTCGGCTACTGCCTGGGCGCGCTGTGCCACGGCCCGCTCTCCGACCGGTTCGGCCGCCGCCCGGTGCTGCTCGGCGGCTCCGCCGTCATGCTGGTCGGGGCGCTGGGCTGCGCGCTCGCGCCGACGATCGGGCTGCTGCTGGCCGCCCGGTTCGTCCAGGGCATCGGGGCCAGCGCCGCCGCGGTGCTGGTGTTCGTGATCATCGGCGACCGCTACCGGGGCCCGGCGGCGTTGCGGATGTACGGCTTGGTGAACGCGGCCATGTCCGCGCTGATGACCTGCGCGCCGCTCCTGGGCGGGGTGATCAACCGGGTGGCCGGGTGGCGCGGCAACTACCTCGCCGTGTGCGCCACCACCGCGCTGTCCCTGCTGCTGGTGTTCCTGTTCCTGCCCGAGACGCGCACCCGCGCGCGCACCGCGATCACCGCCCGGTCGGTGCTCGCCGACTACCGGAGGCTGCTCGGGAGCCGCGCCTACCTGGCCGCGTCGCTGATCCCCAGCCTGCTGTTCGCCGCCTACCTGGTGTTCATCGCGGCCAGCCCGTTCCTCTACACCGCCGCGTTCGGCCTCGGCGTCACCGGGTTCGCGCTGCACCTGCTCGTCGTGGTCGCCTCGTTCGCGGTCCCCAGCGCGTTCGCCACCGGGATCATCCCGCTGCTCGGCGGCCCGGCGGGGGCGGTGCGGTGGGGCCTGGGGGCGGTCGTGGTCGGCGTGCTGGGGTTCCTGCTGCTCGGCGACGGCCCGGTCGCCGTGACCGGCTCGGTCGCGCTGTTCTGCGTCGGCTTCGCCGTGTGCTACCCGGTGGTGTTCGACCGGTCCATGTCGGTGTTCCCCGAGCTGGCGGGCGCGGCGTCCTCGGCGACCATGGGCCTGCGGGCGCTCCTGGTGACCCTGCTGACCGCCCTCGCTGGCGCCCTGTCCACGGGCGGGCCGCGCGCCCCCGCCGCGGTGATGGCGGGGGCGGTGGCCGCGGTGGTGCTGCTGCGCGCGCTCAGCCCCCGCTGACCCCGGCGTCCCGCGCCGCCGCCAGCTCCACCACCCGCCGGGCCAGCCCGACCAGCGCGGTGGCCTGCGCGGACCAGGGCGGGGTGGCCTCGGTCAAGGTCCGCGCCCGTGCCACGAGGGCGAGCAGCGCCTCGCGGAGCTGCTCGTCCTCGTGGGAGGCGCTGCCCGCTTTGCGGCGCAGGCGGTAGGCGGCCTGCTTGCAGGCGGTGGAGCAGAAGCGCCAGCGGGCCGTGGCGCCTGCGGGACGGGGCG
>NZ_JBQGCX010000700.1:0-3560 GCF_052038725.1 Actinosynnema sp. | reverse complement strand
GGGAGCTGGGCAGGCTCGCGACCGCGTGAGGCGGCCTGGGCGCAGGCGCGCGGGTCAGCGCGCCAGCGCCCAGCCGAGCCCGGCGGCGGCGAGGCCCGCCGCGAGGGTGAGGGCGGTGTAGCCGAGTGCGAGCCACGGCCTGCCGCGCTCGACGAGGGTGGTGTTCTCCAGGCTGAACGTGCTGTAGGTGGTCAGCCCGCCGCAGAACCCCGTGCCGAGCAGCGCCCACAGCCACGGCTGGGCGCCGACGAGCAGGCCGAGGGTGAACGAGCCCGCCACGTTCATGGCCAGGGTCGGCCAGGGGAAGGCGGTGTCCCAGCGGGAGCGCAGCAGGCGGTCGACCAGGAAGCGCAGCGCCGAGCCGACCGCCGCGCCCGCGAGGACCAGGAGCGCGGTCACCCGCTCCCCCGCCTCGCCCTCCGGGTGAGCGCGAGGCCCAGCGCGGCGGCGGCCAGGCCGGTGAGCGGGGTGAGCAGCGCGTAGGCCAGGTCCGCCGTGCGCACGACATCGACGGCGTAGCCGGAGAACGTGGTGAACCCGCCGAGCGCCCCGGTTCCCAGCAGCAGCCGCACCCTGGGCCTGGGCCCGAGCCCCATCAGGACGCCGATGAGCAGGCAGCCCAGCGCGTTCACGGCACAGGTGGTCCACGGCCCGGCCACGAGCTGGCCTGCGCCCCACCGCAGCACCCCGCCGATCCCGCCGCCGAGTGCCACCAGGGCGACCTCGGCGCCGGTGGCGATCGGCGCGGGTCGGGTGGTCACCGGCGCAGGGTAGTTCGCCGGGCCGCTCCCCCGGCGCTCGGGGCTAGGACGCGCGCAGGTGGTCGACCAGGTGGTCCAGGGCGGTGAGGGCGCGCACGACGTCGGCGCGCTCCTCGGGTTCGAGGCGGTCGAGCGCGCCGCCGATGCGCTTCTCGTGGGCGCCGCGCCAGACCGCGAGCTTGTCGTGCCCGAGCGGGGTCACGGTCAGCTGCGCGACCCTGCGGTCGGTCGGGTCGGCGCGCTTGGCCACCAGGCCGCCCTCGATGAGCTGGCCGACCAGCCCGCTGACCGTGTTGGGGGCCAGCCGCAGCTCGGCGGCCAGGTCGCCCACGCGCGAGGGCGAGCGCTCGGCGAGCGCCATGAGCAGCTCGACCTGGGCCATGGGCAGCGCGTCCCACGGCCACTCCGAGCGGATGCTGGTGCGCAGCGCCCGGCGCAGCCTGGCCACCACGTCCGTGAGCGTGCGTGCCTCGTCCGACATGCGGGAAGGGTAGCGGCGGGCGTTGTGTCCGACCCCGAGGTGAATCCGCACTGTGGGACGGTCCGAAGGGGTCCGCGCGCTCGCCGGGACACCGGCGGGGCGTCGGCGGGGCGTCGGGCCGGGCGCGCTCGGGGGAGTCCACTGTGGATGGGCGCACGCGCGGAGTTCGCTGCCCTGGCGGGGTTTGGTCGGCGCCGTCCACCCGTGCGGCGGGATCGGGTGATCACCCTGCGCTGCCTTGATAGGCCGATCGGGCAGAAGCGCCCGCGACCCCTGCCACCGGGACCCCCGCCTTAAGTAGCCTGCGTCGCGTGCGGGCGGCGGAGGTGCGCGGTGACCGAGCGAGCGGGGTGGGTGCCCGCCGGTGTGGACGTCGGCCTGCCGAGCGCGGCGCGGCTGCACGACTTCCTGCTGGGCGGGTCCCGGAACTTCGCCGCGGACCGGGAGCTGGGGGCGCAGCTGCTGGCGGCCGACCCGGACAGCGCGGTGGCGGCGGCGCAGTCCCGCGCGTTCCTGCGCAGGGCGGTGCTGCTGATGGCGGCGAGCGGGATCAGGCAGTTCCTGGACCTGGGTTCCGGCGCGCCCTCGGCGGGCTGGGCGCCTGAGGTGGCGCTGGCCGCCGACCCCGGCGCGCGGGTGGTGTGCGTGGACTTCGAGGACGTCGCGGTCGCGCACGGGCACCTGCGGCTGGACGCGGACCCGAGGGCCGCGGTGGTGCAGGAGGACCTGACGGAGCCGGGCGCGGTGCTGGTGTCGGCGCGGGCGACCGGGCTGGTGGACACCTCGGAGCCGCTGGGGCTGCTGGCGGTCGGGGTGCTGCACCACGTCCCGCCGTCCGGTGATCCGGGGCGGGTGCTGGCGGCCTACCGGGACGAGTTGGCTCCGGGCAGCCTGCTGGCGCTCTCGCACGCGACGGGCGAGCTGGCCCCGGAGCGCGTCGAGGCGGCGGTGGCGGTGCTGGGGCGCAGCGCGAACCCGGTGTTCCCGCGCGGGCTCGCCGAGGTGGAGGCGCTGTTCGACGGGTTCGAGCTGCTGGAGCCGGGGGTGGTCGTGCCGCCCGCGTGGCGGCCGGAGCCGGGCGCCGGGTTCGAGGACGGGGCCGAGGCGGAGGACCCGGCTCGCGCGGGCGCCTACGCCGGGGTGGGGCGCAAGCGGTGACCGGCCGTGGTCGGCGCGGGTAGCGCGGACCCGGCCGCCGGGCGCCGCGAGCTGGCGCGCGCGTGGGCGCGGGAGCTGAAGGGCGTCGGGCTCGGTCCGGCGTCTCCGGTGGAGCTGGAGCGGTTCCTGCTGGAGCTGGTGGAGCTGCTGCTGGACGTGCTGGGCGCGCTCCCGTTCCGGGCGGCGGGCGCGGCCGAGGCGGGGCGGCGGCTGGTCGGGGCGCGGTTCACCGGCGCGGAGGCGCTGCGGCGCACCGTGCTGCTGCTCGGGCGGTCGCTGGCCGAGCACGCGGACCGACCGGGGCCGGGCAGCGCGGGGCCGGGCAGCGCGGGGCAGGGCAGCACGGGGTCCGGCGGGCCCGCGCCCGCCGAGCGCGTGGTGGCGGTGCTGGCGGAGCTGAGCTCCGGGTTCGCGGAGGCGCTGCGGCTGGACGCGCTGGCGCAGCAGGAGGAGGTCCGGCTGGCGCTGCTGGCCGCGCGGCAGCGGGTGGAGCGGGTGCTGCGGCTGAGCGAGGCCCGGTTCCGGGAGGCGTTCGACTCCTCGGCGCTGGGCATCGCGATCACCGACCTGCGCGGGATGTGCGTGCGCGCCAACGACTCCCTGGCGCGGATGCTGGACGAGCCGAAGGAGGTGCTGGTCGGCCGCAGGCTGGTGGAGCTGTTCCACCCGGACGACGCGGCGCCGCTGGGCGCGGCCTACCGGGCGGTGGCGGTGGGGCGGGTCGACCAGTTCCGGGAGCAGCGCAGGCTCGTGCGGGTGGACGGCGACCCGGTGTGGGTGCACCTGGCGGTGTCGCTGCTGCGCGACGAGGACGGCAGCCCGGCGTTCCACGTGACGATGGCCGAGGACGTCAGCGAGCTGCACCTGCTGCGCCGCAACCTGGACCACCAGCTGCTGCACGACGCGCTCACCGGCCTGTCCAACCGCCAGCACTTCACCACCCGGCTGGAGGTGATGCTGCGGGCGTCGCGGGCCGGGATCACGCTGTACCAGCTGGACCTGGACGCGTTCTCGGTGGTGAACAACGGGTTGGGGCACGCCACCGGCGACCGCGTGCTGGTGGAGGTGGCGCACCGGCTGCGCGGGGTGGTGGAGCGCGAGGAGGCGCTGGTCGCCCGGATCGGCGGGGACGAGTTCGCGCTGGTGGTGGACAACTCGCC
>NZ_JBQGCX010000699.1:0-3277 GCF_052038725.1 Actinosynnema sp. | reverse complement strand
GGCGGATGCCGATCTTCACCTGGAACATCCTCGTGACCAGCGTGCTGATCCTGGTGGTGTTCCCGATCCTGACGGCGGCGGGCTTCGGCCTGCTGGCGGACCGGCTGATCGGGGCGCACGTGTTCGACCCGGCCAACGGCGGCGTCGTGCTGTGGCAGCACATGTTCTGGTTCTTCGGCCACCCCGAGGTGTACATCCTGGCGCTGCCGTTCTTCGGCGTCGTGTCGGAGATCATCCCGGTGTTCTCCCGCAAGCCGATCTTCGGCTACCGCGGTCTGGTGTGGGCGACCATGTCGATCGCGGCGCTGTCGATCGCGGTGTGGGCGCACCACATGTACGCCACGGGCGCCGTGCTGCTGCCGTTCTTCGCGTTCATGACCTTCCTGGTCGCGGTGCCGACCGGTGTCAAGTTCTTCAACTGGATCGGCACCATGTGGAAGGGGACGATGACCTTCGAGTCCCCGATGCTGTTCTGCGTCGGGTTCCTGGTCACGTTCCTGTTCGGCGGTCTGTCCGGCGTGCTGCTGGCCTCCCCGCCGCTCGACTTCCACGTCTCCGACACCTACTTCGTGGTCGCCCACTTCCACTACGTGCTCTACGGGACCATCGTGTTCGCGACCTTCGCGGGCATCTACTTCTGGTTCCCCAAGATCACCGGGCGGATGCTGGACGAGGGGCTGGCGCGCTGGCACTTCTGGACCACGATGATCGGCTTCCACGCCACGTTCCTGGTGCAGCACTGGCTGGGCAACGAGGGGATGCCGCGCCGGTACGCGGACTACCTGGCCGCGGACGGGTTCACCACGCTCAACATCATCTCCACGATCGGCTCGTACCTGCTCGGCGCCTCGACGCTGCCGTTCCTGTGGAACGTCTTCAGGAGCTACCGCTACGGCGAGCGCGTGACCGTGGACGACCCGTGGGGCTACGGCAACTCGCTGGAGTGGGCGACCTCCTGCCCGCCTCCCCGGCACAACTTCACCGAGCTGCCCCGCATCCGCAGCGAGCGCCCGGCCTTCGAGCTGCACTACCCGCACATGGTGGAGCGGATGCGCAACGAGGCCCACGTGAGCTTCACCGGGCGCAGCAAGCACGTGGAGTCCGAGCTGGAGCCGGCCGCGATCTCCGCGGACCGCGGCGAGGGCGCCGACGGGGACGGCAAGCCGTCCCCGAGGACGGACGACAAGGGCAAGCCTCTGTCCGATTAGGACGGTCCGGCGGACCCGAACGCGCAGCACGGGCCACGGGGGCGGTGACCGGACACGGTCGCCGCCCCCGCGGCTTTGCGGGGCGAGGAAAGTGGTACCGCCGAGGGGGGCCGGTGGTGCCAGGCTGTTCGCCAGGTGAACACCCGGAGAATTTGTGACCGGGGTCACAGAATCCACTGACCGGAATCGCGGGTAACACCCCGTCCGCCCGTTTGCGCAGCCACCGTGAACCAGCCGCCGGGCACCCGCCGCACCCGGTCGCCACCCCCCTTCGGCAGCCCGCACCGCCACCGCCGCTCACCGCCTTGTTGCGGGTTCCCGGCCGCGGGTTGCTTGCCCGCGCCGCCGCGGTCCCGGGGGGCGGAACCGCCGGGCGAGCTGCACTCACCCCCCCCCCCCACCCCGGTCCGCGCCCCCGCGGGCACCCCCGCTCCCTGGAGGCAGTCGATGACCGTTGCCCACGACGATCCGTACGTGGGACGGCTGTTCGAGGAGATCGCGACCCTGCTGGTCGACGGCGATGGCGACCCCGAGTCCATCCACGACCAGCTCCTCGAACTCGCGGAGGCCAACTCACCCGAGGTGGCCCGCTACTGGCGGCAGAACGGCAGGGGCGTCGGCATCCCCGACGTCGCCTACAAGTCCGGCGGCCCGCACCTGTTCCCCGACGAGACCCCCGTGCGCGTGTTCCGCACCAGCGGCACCACCGGCAGCACGCGCGGCGAGGTCCGCTACACCAAGCTCGGCCTGGAGCTCAAGCGCTTAGCCGTCACGGCGGGCGCCAAGCTCAACGTCGCCACCGGCGCCGGGCGCACCGCCGTGATCCGCTTCGCCCCGACCGAGGCCGACCAGCCGACCATGGCCATCGCGTTCGACATGGCCCGCATCGAGGAGGAGGTCGGCGCGCCCGAGCTGAGCGGGTCGATCATCGGCCCGAACGGCATGGAGCTGGACAAGCTCACCGCCATGCTCGACGCCGCCGTCGCCGAGGGCGCGCCCGTGGTGATGGTCGGCGCCACCTTCGCGTTCGTCAACGTCTGCGACGCGCTGCGCGGGCTGGGCCGCTCCTGGGAGCTGCCGCCCGGCTCCAAGGTGGTCGACGGCGGCGGCTTCAAGGGCCGCTCCCGCGTCATGGCCGTCCCGCAGCTGCGCGCCACCCTCACCGAGGTCTTCGGCGTCGTGGAGTTCGACAACATCTTCGGCATGACCGAGCTGGCCCACCAGCTGTTCAACGCCTCCCCCACCCGGCTCGGCCCGCTCGGGGAGAGCCCGAAGGCGTGGCGACCCTGGGGCGGGGCGCGGCTGCGCGCCTCCGGCACCCGCGAGCTGATCACCGAGGGCCGGGGCCTGGTGGAGGTCACCGACCTGTGCCTGCTCGACCGCCCGTGCGCGGTGCTGACCGGTGACGTCGGCATCGGCTCCCCCGAGGGCGTGGCCATCGCGGGCCGCGTCGCCGGAGCCGCGAGCCGCGGCTGCTCCCTGTCGCTGGACGAGATGACCGGAGGACGTTGACCCGTGGCTACCCCGACCACCACCGCCGTCGACGACCTCGTCGCCGTGACCGCGACCGAGCCGACCCCGGACGTGTCGTTCCAGCCGTCCTGGCTGGCCACCGACGCGCTGGAGCGCTTCACCCTGCGCTCGGGCGCCCGCGAGTGGCACGGCCTGCGCCCGACCCCGCAGGACTGGGCCGAGGTCGGCGACGGCCTGCGCCGCGCCCACGAGGCCCTGCGCCGCCTCCCGGTGCGCCGGATCGTCGCCGCCCTCGACACCGCGGCCGAGCTGTGGGCCAAGCGCGACTTCCCCGAGCGCCGCGACACCGTCCGCTCGGCCGCCGCGATCACCGGCATGTCCGAGGAGACCATCGACCGCGCCCTGGACGGCGAGCTGTCCGGCCTGCGCGCCGAGCACCTGCTGGCGGCGCTGGAGCGCGAGCTGGGCGTCCCGGAGGTGCTCGACGGCTTCGAGCGCGACGAGCGCCTGCGCGGCAGCACCACCGCGATCGGCCCGCGCGTGACCCTCGCGGTCTTCTCCGGCAACGTCCCCGGCCTGCCGGTGCGCTCGCTGGT
>NZ_JBQGCX010000698.1:0-4464 GCF_052038725.1 Actinosynnema sp. | reverse complement strand
CCGAGGCGCGCGAGCACGTCGTGACTAGGGTGATTGCCTGTGAACCCACCACCGGATGAGCGGCCGACAGGTCTCATCGCGAGCGTCCGGGCCGTGGGGTTCGCCCCGGAACCCGCGCCGACCGGACAGCGCTGGGGCTTCGGCGCGTTCCTCGTCGTGCAAGCGGTCTTCGTGCTCAGCGCGGTGTTCATCACCGCGGCGGGCCGCGAGTTCGGGGTGGACCCCGTCACCTTCGTGCTCGTCGGGGCGATGACGCCGACCCTGCTCGCCGCCGCCACCGCCGTCCTGATCACCAAGCTGCGCGGCAACGGCCCGTTCGTCGACCTGAGGCTGGAGTGGAACTGGGCGGACGTGAAGGTCGGCCTCAAGCTCGGCCTGCTCGGCCTGGTGCTGACCTACGTGGCCGCGCTCACCTGGTCCCGCCTGGTCGGCGACCAGAACGCCACCTCGGCCATCGGCGAGCTGGTCGACGGCGCGGCGCTGCCGCTGTCCGCCGCCATCGCCATGTTCTGCTACGTGTGCTTCATCGGCCCGGTCTGCGAGGAGCTGATCTACCGGGGCCTGCTGTGGGGCGCGATCGAGCGGCAGGGCTGGAGCCGCTGGGCGGCGTTCACGCTCAGCACCGCGATCTTCGCCGCCAGCCACCTGGAACCGATCCGCACCGTGCTGCTGATCGTCATCTCGCTGCCCATCGGCATCGCGCGGCTGATCACCCGCAGGCTCACCGCCAGCGTGGTGGCCCACGTGGTCAACAACTTCCTGCCCGGACTGACCATGCTGCTGATCGCGCTGGGGGTGATGCCCGCGTGAGCCTCGACTTGAACAGCGACCTCGGCGAGGGCTTCGGCATCTGGAGGCTGGGCGACGACGAGGCCCTGCTCGACGTCGTGACCAGCGCGAACGTCGCCTGCGGCTTCCACGCGGGGGACCCGACGATCATGCGCCGGGCGTGCGAGCTGGCCGCCGGGCGCGGGGTGGCGGTGGGCGCCCAGGTGTCCTACCGGGACCTCGCGGGCTTCGGACGGCGGTTCATCGACGTCGACCCGGTCGAGCTGGCCGACGGCGTGCTCTACCAGATCGGGGCGCTCCAGGCGTGCGCGCGGGCGGCGGGCACGGACGTGGTGTACGTCAAGCCGCACGGCGCGCTCTACAACGCCACCGTCCACCACGACGAGCAGGCGCGGGCCGTGGTGGCGGGCGTCCGGGCGTTCGGCGACCTGCCCGTGCTGGGCCTGCCCGGCTCCCGGCTGCTGCGCCACGCCGAGGCCGCCGGGCTGCGGCCGGTGCGCGAGGCGTTCGCCGACCGGGGGTACACCCCGGAGGGCGCGCTCGTGCCGCGCTCGCGCCCTGACGCGCTCCTGACCGGCGCCGACGCGGTCGTGGAGCGGGCCGTCCGGCTCGCGACGGCGGGCGAGATCGTGGCCGTCGACGGGACCGTCCTGGCCGTCGAGGTGGACTCGTTGTGCCTGCACGGGGACACGCCGGGGGCCGTCGAGCACGCCCGCGCGGTGCGGGCCGCGCTCACCCGAGCGGGTGTGGAACCGGGCCGATTCGTCCCCCGGTAGCGGGGTCTGGCAGAATTGAAGGCTGTTCGCCGAGGCCGGTCCCTCTCACCGTGCCGTGGCGCGCCCAGACAGTTTGGGTTCTCCCCGCCCGTGCCCCACTCGGGTGGAGGACGCCCGCACATGCACGAGAGAACCCGAGGAGCACCGGAACCCGTGGCCGTCAAGATCAAGTTGCAGCGCCTTGGCAAGATCCGCCAGCCGTACTACCGCGTGGTCGTCGCCGACGCTCGCACCCGCCGCAACGGCAAGGCCATCGAGACCATCGGCAAGTACCACCCCAAGGAAGAGCCCTCGTTCAGCGAGATCGACACCGAGCGGGCGCAGTACTGGCTGGGCGTCGGCGCCCAGCCGACCGAGTCGGTCCAGCGCCTGCTGGAGATCACCGGCGACTGGCAGAAGTTCAAGGGCCTGCCGGGCGCCGAGGGCACGCTGAAGGTCAAGGAGGCCAAGACCAGCAAGGCGGACCTGTTCGCCGCCGCGCTGGCCGCCGCAGGCTCCGAGCCGACGACCGAGGCCACCACGCCGAAGAAGAAGGCCGCCAAGAAGGCTGACGCCGAGGCCGCCGAGGCTCCCGCCAAGGACGAGGCGTGAGCTTGTTGGCTGACGCCCTCGAACACCTCGTTCGGGGCATCGTCGACCACCCGGACGAGGTCCGGGTGAACCTGGTCACGACCCGGCGGGGTCGCACGCTCGAGGTCCACGTCCACCCGGACGACCTCGGCAAGGTGATCGGCCGCTCCGGCCGCACCGCGACCGCGCTGCGGACCGTGATGGCGGGCATCGGCGGTCGTGGCGTGCGCGTCGACGTGGTCGACACCGACCGCTAGGCGCGCATGGACGTCGTCGTCGGCCGCGTGGCCAAGGCGCACGGCATCCGCGGCGAGCTCGCCGTGGACGTGCGCACCGACTCGCCGGAAGCGCGCTTCGCCCTGGGCTCCGTCCTGGCCGCGAAGCTGCGCGACGGCACGTCCCGCGACCTCACCGTCGCAGCCGCCCGGTACCACTCCGGGCGGCTGCTGGTGCGGTTCGAGGAAGTCCTCACGAGGGACGTCGCGGAACTCCTGCGGGGCACCCTGCTGCTGGGCAGCACGGACGCCCTGCCCCCCACCGACGACCCGGACGAGTTCTACGACCACCAGCTGGAGGGCCTCGCGGCCGAGCTGGCGGACGGGACCCGGATCGGGACCGTCAAGGAGATCGTGCACGGCCCCGGCGGTGAGCTGCTGGTCCTCGTCCGCGAGGACGGCTCCGAGGCGCTGGTGCCGTTCGTGAAGCAGATCGTGCCCACCGTGGACGTGGCCGGTGGCCGCGTCGTCGTCGACCCGCCAGAGGGCCTGCTCGATGCGGATTGACGTCGTCACGATCTTCCCCGAGTACCTCGACCCGCTGCGCCAGGCGCTGCTCGGCAAGGCCGTCGACAAGGGCCTGATCAGCGTCGGCGTCCACGACCTGCGGAACTGGACGCACGACGTGCACAAGGCCGTCGACGACAGCCCGTACGGCGGCGGCCCCGGCATGGTCATGAAGCCCCAGGTCTGGGGCGACGCCCTGGACGAGGTGTGCGCGGGCGAGCAGCCGCCGCGCCTGGTCGTGCCCACCCCGGCGGGCAGGCCGTTCACCCAGGAGCTCGCGCACGAGCTGGCCGCCGAGCCCCGCCTGGTGTTCGCCTGCGGTCGCTACGAGGGCATCGACCAGCGCGTGGTGGACGACGCCTCGCGCCGGATGCGGGTGGACGAGGTGTCCATCGGCGACTACGTGCTCGTCGGCGGCGAGGTGGCCGTGCTCGTCATGGTGGAGGCCGTCGTGCGGCTGCTGCCCGGCGTGCTCGGCAACGCGCTCTCCGCCCAGCAGGACTCGTTCTCGGACGGCCTGCTGGAGGGCCCCAGCTACACCCGGCCCGAGGTGTGGCGCGACCTGGCCGTGCCGGACGTGCTGCGCTCGGGCAACCACCGGGCCATCGACCGCTGGCGCAGGGACCAGGCGCTCCAGCGCACCCGCGACCGGCGTCCCGACCTGCTGGACGCCCTGCCCGACGGCGCGCTCGACAAGCACGATCGGGCGTTCCTGGACGGCTCCCGGTAGGGCCGATTTCACCCTGCCGCGCCGCGTCTGGCACACTGGACAGGTTGCTGCACCCGGATCATCTCTTTCGGCGTGCGCCGCAAGCCCGCCCCCGCGCGTGTGAAACCTCTGCAATGGGACGCGAACCGGGGGAGTTACTGCATTACACGTGAGGACGAGGACGGACCACCGATGAACACCCTGGACGCTCTTGACGCCCAGTCGCTGCGCTCCGACATCCCGAGCTTCCGGCCGGGCGACACGCTGAAGGTCCACGTCCGCGTCATCGAGGGCTCCCGCGAGCGGGTCCAGGTGTTCCAGGGCGTCGTCATCCGCCGCCACGGCGGTGGCGTGCGCGAGACCTTCACCGTCCGCAAGGTCTCCTTCGGCGTCGGCGTCGAGCGCACCTTCCCCGTGCACTCCCCGAACATCTCGGAGATCGAGGTCGCCATCCGCGGCGACGTGCGCCGCGCGAAGCTCTACTACCTCCGCAACCTGCGCGGCAAGGCCGCCAAGATCAAGGAGAAGCGCGACGCCTGAGGGCGTCCGCCCTCGATCGTCGTCCGGCCCCGGCTAGGCTCGCCCGCGTGACGCACGCGCCCGACGAGACCCAGCCCACGGGCGGACCCGCAGAACAGCACCCCGGCCCCGCCGCGGCTGCCTCCACGCCGTCCACGACGGCGGCCGAGGCGGGCACGACGGGGCCGCGGTCGTCCCGGAAGGGATCGCGCGGCAAGCGCAAGCAGCTGCCGGTGTGGCAGGAGATGGTCCTGCTGCTCGCGATCGCGCTGGTGCTCGCGATCGCCATCAAGGGCCTGCTGATGCAGGCCTTCTACAT
>NZ_JBQGCX010000697.1:0-5969 GCF_052038725.1 Actinosynnema sp. | reverse complement strand
CCGCGTGCCGTCGCCGCGAACCGGGAATGGATCATTGAGCACCGTCCGTCCCGTGGTGGAGTTGCGGGAACGCGGCGCCGTGGTGGTGAACTGGTTCTTCCGCAGCGAGATTCCCTGGGACGCCGTCGTTTCCGTGGAGGTGGCCTCCGAGGTCGGCAGCGGGGTCGCCTTGCTGCTGCGCGACGACATGCGCGTCGAACTGGCAGCCGTCTCGCCATCGGGTGCGAACGCGATGATGGGCTTCGGCCTCCAGAACCGCGTTCGCCTGCTCATCGAGCAGATGCCGAAAGCGAACAACGAAGGCCTGGTCGTGCGCTCGAAGTTCGACGTTGACCAGATCCCGTTCGTGTTCGCGATGGTCGTGCTCATCGCGCTCGGCTGGTTCATGCTGCCGTGAGGACGTGGGCTCGGTGGAAAACCGCCGGGCCCACCCGTCACACCCCCAGCTCCGCCACCCCCGCCTCCCACCGCTCCCGCCGCTCCGCCTCGCTCTGCTCCCACCACGGCGTTCCCCGCTCGCCCAGCGCCCGCTTCGCCACCCCCACCCGCGCCCGAGCCGCCCGCTCACGCTCCGCGTCCCCCGCCCGCAGCGCCGCCCCCACCTCCCGCCGCGCGGCCATCAGCGCCCGCCGCAGCCGCCCCGCCACCTCCTCCGGCAGTCCGGGGTCCTCCGCGCGCCACCGCCGCCCGTTGACCACCACGTATCGCCCGTCCGGCGTCCGCTCCACCTCGCCCACCGCCCCCCCCTCGCACCCGCCCCACCACGGGAGCGGTTCCAAAACGGCCCCTCCACCCTGTTGTGCAGCGCATGATCACCCGTCTACGCTGCGAAGTCGAAGCGCTTCGACAATGCGGTCGACCGGACCACGGGCATTCCAGCCCCACTCCGCGAGCACCGCCCCACCACCGCGCCCCGACGCAGGGGAGCGGTGGGTTCCGCACACCCTCACCGTGGAGGAACAGTGACGTCCAAGCGCCTCACGGCCGTCGTCCTGGCCGCCTCGCTCGCCGCCGCCGGGTGCGGGGGCAGCGCGGGAGACGACGACAACACCTTCAGGATCTGGCACTACGAGTCGCCGGACAGCGCCATGGCCGTCGCCTGGAACAAGGCAGTCGACCAGCTCAAGCAGCGCCACCCCGACCTGAACGTCGTGGTGGAGGAGAAGGGCTTCGAGCAGATCCGCAAGACCGCGTCCATGGTCCTCGGCTCCAGCGAGGCCCCGGACGTCCTGGAGTACAACAAGGGCAACGCCAGCACCGGCCTGCTCGCCAAGCAGGGCCTGCTGGTCGACCTGACCGACGAGGTCAAGGCCAAGGGCTGGGACGCCAAGGTCGGCGCCGTCGACACCGCCGCCCGCTACGACGAGTCCGGCGTCATGGGCGGCGACAAGTGGTACGGCGTGCCCAACTACGCCGAGTACGTCCTCGTCTACTACAACAAGGACATGTTCGACCAGCTGGGCCTGCGACCGCCGACCACGCTGGACGAGCTGACCGCCGCCATGGACGAGTTCACGGCCGCGGGCATCACCCCGCTGGCCACCGGCGGCGGCGAGTACCCCGCGCACCAGGTGCTCTACCAGCTCGCCCTCACCGAGGCCGACCGCGACTGGGTCGACCGCTACCAGCGCTACACCGGCGACGTCGACTTCCACGACAAGGCCTGGACCAAGGGGGCCACCACCTTCGCCGACTGGGTCGCCAAGGGCTACGTCAACAAGGACGACGCGGGCCTGAAGGCCGAGGACATGGGCCTGTCGTTCATGCAGGGCAAGCAGCCCATCATGATCACCGGCAGCTGGTGGTTCGGCCGCGTCAAGGCCACCATCAAAGACTTCCAGTGGGGCAACACCGCGTGGCCCTGCACGAAGACCTCCGGCGGCAGCGGCAACCTGTGGGTGGTGCCCAAGGGCTCCGAGAAGCAGGACATCGCCAAGGAGTTCATCGACATCACGCTCTCCCAGGAGATCCAGGACGTCCTGCGCGACTCCGGCGGCGTCGCGCTCGCGGCCGGTGACGGGCAGGCCGCGGACCCGCAGACCCAGCGCCTCAACGAGGACTTCGCCGCGGTGGCGGCGGCGGACGGGTTCGCCTTCTACCCCGACTGGCCCGCCCCCGGCTTCTACGACGTGCACGTCTCCGCCGTGCAGAAGCTCATGACCGGCGGCGCCACCCCGGACCAGGCGCTCGACGAGCTGGTCGGCCCGTACCGGGAGAACCTCGCGGACATCGGCAAATGACGTCCGCCGCACCCCGCGTGCGGCGGAGGAGGGGGAGCGGCGGGACCTACCCGCTGTTCCTCATCCCCGGCGCGCTGCTCCTGCTCGCCGTGGTCCTGGTGCCGTTCGGCATGAACATCGGCACCAGCTTCACCTCGTGGTCCGGCGTCGGCGACCCCACCTGGATCGGCCTGGACAACTACGAGAAGCTGCTGGGCGACAGCACCTTCTGGCAGTCGTTCCGCAACAACGCCGCCCTCGTCGTCGCCATGGCGATCGTGCCCACCGCGCTCGGCCTGATGATCGCGGCGGGCCTGCACGACCACGTCGGCCGCAACTTCGGACCGCGCCCCGCCGCGATCCTGCGCGCCTGCGTCTACCTGCCGCAGGTCCTGCCGATCGCCGTGGCGGGCATCGTGTGGGGCTGGCTGCTGGCCCCGCAGGGCGGCGCCGTCAACGAGCTGCTCGGCGCGCTCGGCGCGGAGTCGTTGGCGCGCAACTGGCTCGGCGACCCCGACCTCGCCCTGTGGTCGGTCATGGCCGTGCTGCTGTGGGTGCAGATCGGCTACCCCGTCGTGGTGTTCATGGCGGGCATGGGCCGCGTCGACCCGTCGCTGCACGAGGCCGCCCAGCTCGACGGCGCCTCGTGGTGGGGCCGCTTCTGGCACGTCACCGTGCCGCAGCTGCGCCCCGAGGTGTTCGTGGTCCTGCTGACCTGCACCATCGCCTCGCTCAAGGTGTTCGCCCCCGTCTACGTGCTCACCAGGGGTGGCCCCGGCGGCGCGACGAACGTGCCTGCCTACTACTCGTTCCAGAACTTCTTCGAGAAGGCCAAGGTCGGCTACGGCTCCGCCATCGCCACCGTCCTCACCCTGCTCATCGTCGTGCTCACCGCGCTGTTCCTGCGCGCCCAGAACAAGGGGGAGGACAGCTGATGCGCCGCCACGCCGTCCTCTTCTCGTTCGTCGCGCTCGCGCTGGTGGTGCTCGCCCCGTTCGGCGTGGTGCTGGTCAACGGCTTCAAGTCGCCCGAGCAGTACAGCACCGACGGCCCGATCAGCCTGCCCGACCGCGTCTCGCTCGACGGCATCACCGCCGTGTGGGAGCGCGTCGACTACGGCGAGAAGCTGCTCAACAGCCTGCTGATCAGCTCCTCCGTCGCCGTGCTCGCCGTGGCGCTGGCCGTGCTCAACGCCTACGCGCTCGGCATCGGCCGGATCAGGGGCCGCACCTGGGTGCTGGTGCTGTTCCTGGCCGCCAACACCCTCCCGCAGGAGGCGCTGGCCTACCCGCTGTACTTCCTGGCCAACGAGACCGGCCTGTACGACACCAGGCTCAGCGTCATCATCGTGTTCACCGCCATCCAGTCCGCCTTCGGCACCTACCTGCTGGCCTCCACCTTCAGCGGCTTCCCGCGCGAGCTCCTCGACGCCGCCGTCGTCGACGGCGCGGGCAAGTGGCAGACGCTGCTGCGCGTGGTCGTCCCCGTCAGCAGGCCCACCCTGGGCGTGCTCTTCGTGTTCTTCTTCATCTGGACCTGGAACGAGTTCTTCCTCCCGATGGTCCTGCTGATCTCCAACGGGAACCAGACGGTCCCCGTCTCCCTGGGCGTGCTCCAGGGGCAGCAGATGATGGACGCCACCGCCTCCAGCGCCTCGGCGCTGCTCGGCGTCGTCCCGGCCATCGCCTTCTTCCTACTCTTCCAACGCGCACTGGCGCGCGGCATCACGGCAGGGGCGATCAAGTGAAGTTCACCGACGGGTACTGGCTTCTCCGACCGGGCGTCACCGCCCACTTCCCCCAGCACGTGCACGACCTGGAGACCGGCGACGGGACCCTGACCGCGCACGCGCCCACCCACCGCGTCCGGCACCGGGGCGACCTGCTCAAGGGCCCGGTCGCCACGATCGGCCTGTCCTCCCCGATGCCGGACGTGGTGCGGGTGTCGGTCACCCACTTCTCCGGCGGCCACGACGGGATCGGCTTCGAGCTGTCCACCGAGGACGGTCACCGCCCGAAGATCGAGCTGGGCGAGGAGTTCGCCACCCTCACCTCCGGCTCCCTCACCGCGCGGATCCACCGCGGCGAGGACTGGCGCCTGGAGTTCACCGCCGACGGCCGCACCCTGACCTCCAGCGACGCCAAGGCCATGGGCTTCATGACCCTCGACGGCGAGCACCACGTCCGCGAGCAGCTCGCGCTCGGCGTCGGCGAGGTCGTCTACGGCATGGGCGAGCGCTTCGGCCCGCTCACCCGCAACGGCCAGGTCGTCGACATCTGGAACGCCGACGGCGGCACCAGCAGCGAGCAGGCGTACAAGAACGCCCCGTTCTACCTCACCAGCGCCGGGTACGGCGTGTTCGTCGACCACCCCGGCAAGGTCTCCTTCGAGGTCGGCTCCGAGGCCGTGTCCAGGGTCGGCTTCAGCGTCCCCGGCCAGCGGCTGGACTACCTGGTCATCCACGGCCCCACGCCGAAGGAGGTGCTGCGCAAGTACACCGCACTCACCGGCCGCCCCGCGCTGCCCCCGGACTGGTCGTTCGGCCTGTGGCTGTCCACCTCCTTCACCACCTCCTACGACGAGGAGACCGTCACCGGCTTCATCGACGGCATGGCCGAGCGCGACCTGCCGCTGAGCGTCTTCCACTTCGACTGCTTCTGGATGCGCGGCCTGCACTGGTGCGACTTCGAGTGGGACCCGGAGGTCTTCCCGGACCCCGAGGGGATGCTGGCCCGCCTCAAGGAGCGCGGCCTGGCCATCTCCGTCTGGATCAACCCGTACATCGCCCAGCGCTCCCCGCTGTTCGAGGAGGGCAGGAGGGCGGGCTACCTGCTGCGCCGCCCCACCGGCGAGGTGTGGCAGTGGGACCTGTGGCAGCCCGGCATGGCCCTGGTCGACTTCACCAACCCCGAGGCCCGCGACTGGTACGCCGGGAAGCTGGAGCGCCTGCTGGACCAGGGCGTCGACTGCTTCAAGACCGACTTCGGCGAGCGCGTCCCCACCGACGTCGTCTACCACGACGGCTCCGACCCGGAGCGGATGCACAACCTCTACACCCACCTGTACAACAAGACCGTCTTCGACCTCCTGCTGCGCCGCAAGGGCGAGAACGAGGCCGTGGTCTTCGCCCGCTCCGCCACCGCGGGCACCCAGCAGTTCCCGGTCCACTGGGGCGGCGACAGCGAGTCCAGCTACGCCGCCATGGCGGAGAGCCTGCGCGGCGGCCTGTCCCTGGGCCTGACCGGGTTCGGCTTCTGGAGCCACGACATCGGCGGCTTCGAGGGAACCCCGGACCCGGACCTGTTCAAGCGCTGGACGGCCTTCGGCCTGCTGTCCTCGCACAGCAGGCTGCACGGCAGCTCCTCCTACCGCGTCCCGTGGGCGTTCGACGAGGAGGCGGTGGACGTCCTGCGCCGCTTCACCAAGCTCAAGCTGAGCCTCATGCCGTACCTGAAGAACGCGGCGAGGCAGGCCGCC
This sequence comes from Actinosynnema sp., assembly GCF_052038725.1. NCBI lineage: Bacteria > Bacillati > Actinomycetota > Actinomycetes > Pseudonocardiales > Pseudonocardiaceae > Actinosynnema > Actinosynnema sp. Next base: position 273 of record NZ_JBQGCX010000697.1, on the reverse strand, counting down.
GAGCACGGCACCCCGGTGATGCGCGCGATGGCGCTGGAGTTCCCGCACGACCCGGCCTGCGCCCACCTGGACCGCCAGTACATGCTCGGCGACGACCTGCTGGTGGCCCCGGTCCTCACCCCGACCGGCGAGGTGGACTTCTACGTCCCGGAGGGCACCTGGACCAGCCACCTGACCGGTGAGCGCCTGACCGGCCCCCGCTGGCACCGGCAGACCCACGACCACCTCTCGATCCCGCTCCTGGTGCGCCCCGGCGCGGTGGTCCCGGGCGGG
>NZ_JBQGCX010000696.1:0-2919 GCF_052038725.1 Actinosynnema sp. | reverse complement strand
GGGCCGCCCGGTCGTGCCCGGCCCGCGTGGCCGGTCCGCCGCTCCGGGCGCGGTCACCCGGCTGCGTCGCGCCGTGCGGCGCGTGCGGTCGGGAGGGATAGCGTGCCGGTGCGGGCGGATCGGTGGCGCGTGGGCGCGTTGTTGTCGAGGACGAGTGGTGGAAGGAGGTGGGAAGGGACCGATCGGCGGGCACGCTAAACCCCCTTTGTGGTTTTTATCATGGGGGGGCATCTTGGGGGCGTGAGCGCCCCTTTTGTGGAGACCCCGCCCGCCACACCCGCGGGCGCCCGCCGTGGACGCCCGCCGAAGGGAGCGGCGCAGCTGTCCAGGGCGGTGATCCTGGACGCCGCTGTGGCGGTGGCCGACGCGGAGGGGGTCTCGGCGGTCTCGATGCGCAGCGTCGCCCGCAGGCTCGGCGTGGACGCCAAGAGCCTCTACAACCACGTCGAGGGCAAGGACGGGCTGCTCGACGCGCTCGCCGAGCACGTCCTGCTGGGCATCCGGCTGCCTGAGCCGACGGGTGTGCCCGAGGACGACCTGCGGGCCATCGCGGTGGAGTTCCGCAGGGGCGCGCTCGCCCATCCGGGCGTGGCCGCGCTCGTGCTGACCCGCCAGCTGTCCTCGATGGCCGGGCTCGCGCCGATCGAGGCGGCGCTGTCGGTGCTGCTGCGGGCGGGGATCGAACCGGAGGAGGCGGTCCACCTGCTGCGGGCGCTGCTGGCGGCCGTGGTGGGCACGCTGCTGCGCGAGGTGTCCGCGGGGCCCGAGCTGGGCACGGCGGATCCGGTGGGCATCGCCCGCAGGCGTGCCGTGCTGGCCTCGTTGGGACTGCCGGGGCTGGTCGCCGCCGCGCCCCACCTGGCCCGGTGCGATCACGACCGGGAGTTCGACTACACCGTCGAGCTGCTGGTGCGGGCGGTCAGCGCGCGGCTGTCGGGGCCGTCGAGCACGTGTGGCCGTTGAGCACGACCGTCTCGTCCGAACCGATCTTGTACCAGCCTGGGCCGAAGCTGCTGACCCAGCCCGAGGTCGTGGCGCGGCACCCGGCGTCGATCAGGAAGTAGTCGACGTCGATCCGGTCGTGCCACCAGCCGCCCATCCGGCCCCACGGTGGCACGGCGCCGTAGGACCAGCCGTTGCCGTAGTCGGCCCAGCGCACGGTGATCCGCGCGGGCGTGCGGTTCTCCAGGGCGCCGCACGGCGGTAGCAGGCAGCCGAGCCGCGCGGTGGGGGCCGCAGCGCTCGTGGGAACCGTCGCGCTCGTGGGGGCCGCAGGGCCTGCGGGGTCAGTGGGGGCGGCGGGTGTGGTGGGCGTGGTGAGCGCTGCGGACAGCAGCAGCGCCGTGCCGAGCGCTCGCATCCGGACCCCCTGGGGTGTGGGTGGACGACCCATCATCCAAGGCGCGGTGGGCTGGTGCAGTGCGAGGCGGGGTGTTCCCTGGCGTGCAACGGGGTCATGAGGCGGGAGGTGGTGGGTCGGTTCGGTACAGCTCGGTGACGGCCGCGGCTCGGGCGGCGAGCTCGGTGCGCAGTTCCGGTGGGTCGAGCACCTCCACGTCGGCGCCGAACGACAGCAGGGTCGTGGCCGCGGGCACCGCGCGGAAGCGCAGGCGCACCAGTGCGCGGTCCTCGTCCAGGTCCTCGGGGTCGCCCTCCAGGTCCTGGGCGTGGAACACCAGGAAGCGGGGCAGGAGCGGGCGGCGCACGGCCACGGTCGCCACGAGCTGGGCCGGGGCCTCGTCGACGCGCTTGCGCAGCTGGTCCCACAGGTCGGCCAGCTCGTGGGGCGAGTGCTGGGCCTGCTGGTCCAGGACCGTCGCGGACAGGACGCGGTCCAGGCGGAACAGGCGGTGCGCGCCTCGGTGGCTCGCCACCAGGTACCAGGTGCCCGCCTTGTTGACCAGGCCGTGCGGGTCGGTGGTGCGAGTGGTCAGCGCGCCCTTGCCATCGCGGTAGCGCAGGTGCAGGCGGCGGCCGGTGAAGACCGCTTCCTGGACCGGGGCCAGCGCGTCCGGGGCCGGCGCCCGTGTGCCGCGCCAGCGCGCGGGGTCCACCAGCACCAGTCTGCTGGTGGCCTCGGCCTGCCCGCGGTGGTTCTCGGGCAGGGCGGCCATCACCTTGCGCAGCGCCGAGCGCAGCGCGGGGGCCAGGCCCAGGTCGGCGTGCGCGCGATCGGTGAGCAGCACGAACAGGGCCTTGGACTCCTCGGCGGTCAGGCCGGTGACGTCGGTGCGGAAGTCCGGCAGCAGCGCGATGCCGCCGTTCGGTCCGCGCTCGGTGTAGACCGGGACGCCGGTCGCGGATAGGGCCGCGACGTCCCGCATGACCGTGCGGGTGGACACCTCCAGGCGCTTGGAGAGGGTGCGCGCCGACAGCTTGCCGTGCGACTGGAGCAGCATCATCATCGACAGCAGCCGGTCGGCTCGCACCCGTCCTCCTCGTGCCCGGTGGTCCCGGTGGTCAGCTCTTGGCGGCGGCCTGCGCCTCGGCCGCGCGCGCCGCGTTGAAGGCGCGCGGGTCGAAGACGTACGTGGCCGCGGTGATCTCGCCGTCGGTGACGGTCAGGTGCTCGGCGAAGGTCATGACGACGTCAGGGGTGGTCGTCGCCTCCTGGAGCAGCAGCGCGCCCTCGTCGTCGCCGTACGCAGCCAGCAGCCGCAGTTCGCTGGTGTGCACCAGGAACCGCGACCAGAAGCCCTGCAGACCGGCCTTGCCGGTGGACTCGCCGGTGGGTGCCTTGAGGACGACCTCCTCGGAGGTCAGCGCCGCCGCCGCGTCCATGTCGCGCTCCCGCACGGCCTGGAAGTGCGCCAGCGCCGTCTGGAGTGCCGCGCCGTTCTTCTCGCTCATGTCGTCCTGCTCCTCGCTCGACGTTCCGGTGATGTGAGGAGTCTGCGCGGGAGAGTGTGACACGTTGTG
>NZ_JBQGCX010000695.1:0-6741 GCF_052038725.1 Actinosynnema sp. | reverse complement strand
GCGCGCCGTCCGGGGCCACGACCTCGGCCTGGAGCTGATCGGCGAGCCACTGGGCGGGCGCGGTCGGGCGCATCGACCCGGCGTGCGAGACCACGAGCCGCACCGGCCCGCGACCCTGCAGGGCCACGGCGACGGCGGGCCAGAACGCGGCCTCCTCGGCGGGCGGCACGTCCACCACGACCACGGTGCGCCCGCGCTCCACGGGCAGCGACCTGGCCAGGTTCGTGGCCGACGCGGTCACCCCGGAGGGCTGGCCGACGACGAGCGCGGCCCCGGCGAACGAGGTGGTGAACGGCTCGGGCTCCTCCTGCGGCGGGTCGGCGGGCTCCGAGGCGTACACGGACGAGGAGGGGCTCAGCGACCCCGAGCGGCTCTCGCCCTGGGCGGCGCTCCCGGGCGGGGAGCCGCCCAGCGCGGGGCTGCCGAGCGTCGAGCTGCCCAGCGCCGCGCCGATGGTCCCGGTCGTGGCGTTGGGGTCGGGGTACACGGAGCCCGACGGTTCGGTGTACACCGTGTCGGCGTACGAGTTGTCCGGCGTCACCGGTTCTCCGATCACCGATGGCGGCGGTGGTGGTGGCATGGGGGGCAGGGGGGCCGGTGGGGGCGGTGGGACGACCGGCTCGTCCTTCTGCGAGGAACGGCGGAACATCACAGCGCCCGATCACCTCCAGACAGGTCCGCGAGCACGCCCGCACTCTATCCACATCGTCACCCGATCGTGTCCTTGCCGTCTCCGTTCGCGCACCGTGAGTTGTCCACTGTGGACGTTCTACGCAGCGTCACGCGGCACTGACGCTCGAACGCGTGTTTGACCACCGCCCGACGAAATGTCCGACGGCGCGGCTACCCTCCACTACCGTGAACCGCCCGAAGCGCACCCAGACCAGGGGAGACCGGTGACCGCAGAGATCCTTTACGGGGCCGACGACCTCACCCACCTCGAAGGTCTTGAAGCGGTTCGCAAGCGCCCCGGCATGTACATCGGCTCCACCGACAGCCGAGGGGTCAACCACCTCTTCTCCGAGGTGATCGACAACTCGACCGACGAGGGAGTCGCAGGGCACGCGACCCGCATCACCGTGACCCTCCACCCGGACGGAAGCGTCCAGGTGGATGACGACGGCCGGGGGATCCCGACCGGCGTGCACGCCAAGTCCGGTCTGTCCGGAGTGGAGCTCGTCCTGACCCGCCTGCACGCCGGCGGCAAGTTCGGCGGCTCCGGCTACAAGACCTCCGGCGGGCTGCACGGCGTCGGCGCCTCCGCCGTCAACGCCCTCTCGCACCGCTACGACGTGGTCGTGCGGCGCGAGGGCAAGACCCACGAGATGTCCTTCGCCCACGGCGTCCCCGGTGTCTTCGACGGGCCGGGCCCGAAGGCCGCCTTCACCCGCCAGTCCGGACTCAGGGTCACCGGCCGCACCCGCAAGACCGGCACCTCCACCCGCTACTGGCACGACTCGCGCTACTTCGAGAACGGCGCCGCGCTCGACCACGAGGCCGTGCGCGCGAAGCTGCGCAACACCGCGTTCCTCGTGCCCGGCGTCACGTACGTGCTGCGCTCGGCCGTCGACGGCAAGATCGCCGAGGAGGTCTTCCACTACCCCGGCGGTCTCGCGGACATGGTCGACTTCCTCGCGCCCTCCTCGGAGAAGCCCGTCACCGGCAAGATCACCATCACCGGCGAGGGCGTCTACCACGAGAACGCCGCCGACGAGAACGGCGTCATGCGCTCCAAGGTCGAGCGGCACGCCGAGGTCGAGATCGCGCTGCGCTGGGGCACCGGCTACGAGCGCACGGTGGAGTGCTTCACCAACACCATCCGCAACGTGCACGGCGGCACGCACCGGCGCGGCTTCGAGCGCGCCGTGCTCAAGTCCGTGCAGGAGGCCATCGGCCGCACCAGGGGCCTGCTCAAGCCGAAGGAGGACCCGCCCACCCTCGACGACGTGCTGGAGGGCATGACCGCGGTCGTGCACGTGCGCGTGCCCGAGCCGCAGTTCACCTCGCAGACCAAGGACGAGCTGTCCACCGCGGGCGTCACCAGGGTCGTGCTCGCCCTGGTGGACAAGCACATCAAGGCGTGGACCGAGGACCGCCGCACCAAGGCGGAGGCCAAGGTCGTCCTCCAGAAGGTCGTCGACGCCGCCCGCGTCCGGCTCACCCAGAAGCAGCAGAAGGACGCGGCACGCCGCAAGACCGCGCTGGAGGGCGCGGCGATGCCGCCCAAGCTCGTCGACTGCCGCACCACCGGTGTCGCGCGCAGCGAGCTCTTCCTCGTGGAGGGCGACAGCGCGCTCGGCTCGGCCCGCATGGCCCGAGTCTCCGAGTACCAGGCCCTGCTCCCGCTGCGCGGCAAGATCCTCAACGTGCAGAAGGCCAGCCTCGCCGACACCCTGCGCAACGCCGAGATCGCCTCGATCGTGCAAGTCCTGGGCGCGGGCACCGGCCGCACGTTCGACCTGTCGACCATGCGCTACGGCCGCGTCATCCTGATGGCCGACGCCGACGTCGACGGCTCGCACATCCGCACCCTGCTCATCACCCTGTTCGCCAAGTACATGCGACCCGTCATCGAGGACGGCAGGCTGTACGCCGCGATGCCCCCGCTGCACAAGGTCGTCACCAAGGGGCGCAACGCGGAGACCCACTTCACCTTCACCCAGCGCGAGATGGAGCAGAAGGTCGCCCGGTTGGAGCGGGCGGGCAAGACCGTGGTCAAGCCCGTCCCCCGGTTCAAGGGCCTCGGCGAGATGGACGCCGAGGAGCTGTGGGACACCACCATGAACCCCGCCACCCGCTCCGTCCGCCGCATCACCCTCGCCGACGTCGAGGCGGCCGAGGCCGCGCTCGAACTGCTCATGGGCGAGAAGGTGGAACCCCGGCGGGCCTGGCTCGTCGCGTCCGCGGCGCGGGTCGACCAGTCCGCCATCGACGTCTGACGCCAGGAGAACGCTCAGCCATGGCACGCCGCAAGGGACCCGTCACCAGGGTCGACCCGTCCGCCTTCGACAGCGCGGGCGCCAAGGTGATCGACAACTCCCTCACCACCGAGATCGAGGACTCGTACCTGGAGTACGCGTACTCGGTCATCCACTCCCGCGCCCTGCCGGACGCGCGAGACGGCCTCAAGCCGGTGCACCGCCGGATCCTGTTCTCGATGAACGAGCAGAACCACCGGCCGACCTCGCCGTACGTGAAGTCCTCCCGCGTGGTCGGTGACTGCTTCGTGCGGGGCGCGCTCGTGTCCACCCCCTCCGGGGTGCGGCCGATCGAGGAGATCGTGGTCGGCGACCACGTGCTCGACCCGGCGGGTTCGCCCGTGCGGGTGGCGCAGGTGTACGAGAACCCGGTGTCCGAGCTGGTCAGGGTGGCCTTCTCGGACGGCCGGACCATGCTGGTCACGCCCGGTCAGCGGTTCCGGGTCCACGCGGGCAGCGAGGTCGAGTGGGTCGCCGCGCGCGACCTGGTCGGCCGCCGCGCGGTCGCCCTCGGCCCCGATCGCGCGTCCGCGCTGCTCGGGGACGGCGACCAGTACGCCCACGTGCTGGGCCTGCTCGCCTCGGCGGGCGTCGACGGGCAGCGGCTGCGCCTGGTCGACGAGGGCCCGGCGGACGCCGTCCACGGCTGGGCCATCGCCGCGGGCGTGGCCGTGACCAGGGACAAGCTGCCCGCCGCCGGTCCCGAGGGCCGCGACGTGCACGTGCTCGACCTGGACGGCCACGTCGGCGTGCGCGCCGCCGTCGCCTCCGGGGCCGCGCCCGCCGCCGTGCTGCTCCAGCGCGGCCGGTGGGCCGCGTTCCTCGCGGGCGTCTTCGACGGCGCCGGCTCGGTCCGCGACGGCGAGGTCGTCCTCGGCGTGCGCACCGCGCTGCTCGCCGAGCAGGTCGGCGCGCTGCTCGCCGACTGCGGACTGCCCGCGACCAGGGCGGACGGCGAGATCCGGCTGTCCGGCGGGGCCGCCGCCGCCCTCGGCGCCGCCCTGCTGCCGTGGGCCCGCTCGGCCGCCGAGCAGGACCTGCGCGAGCTGACCGGCGCGGTCGAGCACGCCGTCCCGGAGGTCGTGTCGGTGGAGCCGGCCGCCCCGGACACCACCTACGACATCCAGGTCGACGCCGACGAGCACGCGTTCGTCGTGGACGGCCTCGTCGTGCACAACTGCATGGGCAAGTACCACCCGCACGGCGACACCGCGATCTACGACGCGATGGTGCGGCTGGCGCAGGACTTCTCGCTGAACACCCCCCTCATCGACGGCCACGGCAACTTCGGTTCGCCAGATGATGGACAGGCTGCCTCGCGTTCCACCGAGGCCGGCATGTCCGGCGCGGCGATGCTGCTGGTCGGCGAGCTGGACGAGGACACCGTCGAGTTCCGCCCGAACTACGACGGCTCGCTCACCGAGCCGGCCGTGCTGCCCGCCGCGTTCCCGAACCTGCTGGTCAACGGCACCTCGGGCATCGCGGTCGGCATGGCCACGAACATGATCCCGCACAACCTCGGCGAGGTCGTGGCGGCGGCGCGGCACCTGGTCAAGCACCCGGACGCCGACCTCGAGAAGCTCATGGAGTTCGTGCCCGGCCCCGACCTGCCCACGGGCGGGATGCTGCTGGGCCTGGACGAGGTGCGCAAGGCGTACGAGACGGGGCGCGGCGTGGTGCGGATGCGCGCCACCGTCACCACCGGGCCGCTGGAGGGCAGCCGGGGCAGGCAGGCGATCACGGTCACCGAGCTGCCGTACGGCGTCGGCCCGGAGAAGATCATCGAGAAGATCACCGACGAGGTGAACAAGTCCAAGCGGCTCACCGGCATCGCCGACGTCAAGGACCTCACCGACCGGGAGAACGGCATCCGCCTGGTCATCGAGTGCAAGGTGGGCGTCAACCCGCAGGCGCTGCTGGCGGACCTGTACCGGCTCACCCCGCTGGAGCAGTCGTTCGGCATCAACAACCTGGTGCTGGTCGACGGCGAGCCGCGCACGCTCGGGCTCAAGGCGCTGCTGGAGGTGTTCCTGGCCCACCGGTACGAGGTGGTCACCCGGCGCACCAGGTTCCGCCGCCGCAAGCGCGAGGACCGGCTGCACCTGGTCGAGGGCCTGCTCAAGGCCCTGATCGACATCGACAAGGTGATCAAGCTGATCCGCCGCAGCGAGAACGCGCAGGCCGCCAAGGAGGGCCTGGTCAGCTCCTTCGAGCTGTCCGAGACCCAGGCCGCCTACATCCTGGACACGCCGCTGCGCCGCCTCACCCGGTTCGACTCGATCGAGCTGGAGGGCGAGCAGGAGCGGCTGCTCAAGGAGATCGCCGAGCTGTCCACGATCCTCGACGACGACAAGGTGCTGCGCCGGGTCGTGTCCAACGAGCTGGGCAAGGTTGCCAAGGACCTCTCCGTCGAGCGCCGCACCACGCTGCTCGACGGCGACCTGAAGGAGGTGCTGGCCGCCTCGCGCACCTCCGGTCCGCTGGAGGTCGCGGACGACCCGTGCCAGGTCGTGCTGTCGGCGACGGGCCTGGTGGCGCGCACCGCCGCCGAGTCCGAGGAGGCCGTGGAGGGGCGCAAGCGCAGCGGCCGGGCCAAGCACGACGCGGTGGCGGCGACCGTGCACACCACCGCGCGCGGGCAGGTGCTGCTGGTGACCAGCAGGGGGCGCGCGTTCAAGACCGACGTGCTGCCGCTGCCGGTGCTGCCGCAGGGCGAGGGCACGCTCTCGCTCAGCGGCGGGGTGCCGGTGCGCGAGCTGGTGGACCTGGACGCGGGGGAGCGGGTGGTCGGCATCGCCCCGCTGGGCGAGACCGACTCGCCGGGGCTCGCGCTCGGGACCAGGCAGGGCGTGGTGAAGGTGTGCGCGCCCGAGTGGCCGGTGCGGTCGGACGAGTTCGAGGTGATCGGGCTCAAGGCCGGTGACGAGGTCGTGGGCGCGCAGTGGCTGGCCGACGGCCAGGAGTCGCTGGTGTTCGTGTCCTCGGAGGCGTCGCTGCTGCGGTACGCCGCGTCGCTGGTGCGCCCGCAGGGCCTGCGCGGCGGCGGCATGGCCGGCATCACGCTGCCGGGGGAGGCGTCGGTGGTGTTCTTCGGCGCGGTGCGCACGGACGACGCCGAGCACGGCGAGCCGGTGGTGGTGACCTCGACCGGGCAGAGCGTGAAGGTGACGCCGTTCGACCTGTACCCGGCCAAGGGGCGGGCGACCGGTGGTGTCCGGGCGCACCGGTTCCTCAAGGGGGAGACGGGGCTGGCGCTGGCGTGGGTCGGCGCCCGGCCCGCCGCGGTGACCGAGTCGGGGGCGGCGGTGGAGCTGCCGGAGGTCGACCCGCGCCGGGACGGCTCGGGCGCGCCGCACCCCGGTCCGGACGTCATCGGGCACCTGGTGGAACGCGCCTAGCGCGCCGCTCCCGGCAGGGCTTCCGAGGCCCCCGATCCCGGTGTGACGCCGGGGTCGGGGGCCTCGTCACGTCGTTCGGCTTGATAACGACAGTCATGTTCAGTGAGGATGGCGGTGGTCAACCGGGTTGAGGACGAGGGGCGTGCATGATCACCGCTGGACTGGCTTCGGTCGGCTTCCCGGACAGACCGCTCGCGGAGGTCGTGGAGCTGGCGCTGGGCGCGGGGGCGGGGGCTCTCGCGTGTGGCGGCGACGTGCACGTCCCGGCGGGCGACCTGGTGGCGGCCGAGCGCGCGGCGGCGCTGAGCGAGGCGGCCGGGCTCGTGGTGGGGGTGTACGGGTCCGGGTACCGGGCCGGGTGCGAC
>NZ_JBQGCX010000694.1:0-2180 GCF_052038725.1 Actinosynnema sp. | reverse complement strand
CGCCCACGCCGACGTCCTGCACCGGGTCAACCCACTGGTCTTCCACGAGGGCACCGCGAGCTACGCGGGCGTGCCCCTGCTGACCCCGCGGGGCGAGGTCGTCGGGACCTGCTGCGTGGTCGACGCTCAGGCGCGGGAGTTCACCGACGCCGACCTCGCCGCGCTCGCCGACGACGCCGGTGCCCGCCGCGCCCTCGTGGAGGGCTGGTACGAGGCGTTCCTCGGCGGCGTCGCCGACCCGGACCTGCCGGAGGCCGTGGCCGCCGAGGTGTGCCCCGACCTGCCGCGCCGCGCGGTCGACGCGCCCGTCGAGTCCGAGGTGACCGGCCTGCTCGGCGACCACCCGAGGATCAGCGGCGGGCGGCTGGCCGTGCGGCTGGACGAGCTGCTGGCCAGGACCGCCGCGTTCCGCGCCGACCGGGTGCCCGCGTTCCGCGCCTACCAGCGGCTGCGCAACGACCTGGTCGCCCGCGAGCGCGACCGGCTGCGGCTGGACGAGCACCGGCCCAAGGTCATGGGCGCGTTCGTGCGCAACCGGCTGCTCGACGAGGTCTACCTTCCGCTGATCGGCGACAACCTCGCCAAGCAGCTCGGCGCGACCGGCGACGCCAAGCGCGCCGCCCAGATGGGCCTGCTGCTGCTCATCTCCCCGCCCGGCTACGGCAAGACCACCCTGGTCGAGTACGTCGCCGACCGCCTCGGCCTGCTGCTGGTCAAGGTCAACGGCCCCGCGCTCGGGCACGGCGTCACCAGCGTCGACCCGGCCGACGCGCCGAACGCCACCGCCCGCCAGGAGGTCGAGAAGGTCAACTTCGCGCTGGAGGCGGGCAACAACGTCCTGCTGTACCTGGACGACGTGCAGCACACCTCCCCGGAGTTCCTGCAGAAGTTCATCTCGCTGTGCGACGGGCAGCGCCGCATGGAGGGCGTCTGGGAGGGCCGCACCAGGACGTACGACCTGCGCGGCAAGCGGTTCGCGGTGTGCATGGCGGGCAACCCGTACACCGAGTCCGGCAAGCGGTTCCGCATCCCCGACATGCTCGCCAACCGGGCCGACGTGTGGAACCTCGGCGACGTGCTGTCCGGGCGGGAGGAGCTGTTCTCCCTGTCCTACGTGGAGAACGCGCTGACCGCGAACCCGGTGCTGGCCCCGCTGTCCTCCCGGTCCCGCGCGGACCTGGAGCTGCTGGTGCGGATGGCGGCCGGGGAGCGGATCAGCCGGGACCGGCTCGGGCACACCTACCCGGCGGCCGAGCTGGAGCAGGTGCTGTCGGTGCTGCGGAAGGTGCTGCGGCTGCGCGAGGTCGTGCTGGCGGTCAACCGCGCCTACATCGCCTCCGCGGGCCAGGCCGACGCCTCCCGCACCGAGCCGCCGTTCCTGCTCCAGGGCTCCTACCGGAACATGAACAAGCTGGTGGAGAAGGTCGTGCCGGTGATGGACGAGGCCGAGCTGGAGGCCGTCCTCGACGACCACTACCTCGGCGAGGCGCAGACCCTCACCTCCGGCGCCGAGGCGAACCTGCTGAAGCTGGCCGAGCTGCGCGGGGCGCTGGACGGGGAGCGGGCGCGCCGCTGGGCCGAGGTGAAGGCCGGGTACCTGCGGGAGCGGGCGCTCGGCGGCGGGGACGACCCGCTGACCCGCGCGGTCGGCGCGGTGGGGCTGCTGGCCGACCGGGTCGAGGAGGTCCGGAAGGCGATCGAGGGGCTGGGCGACTAGCGGGCGGGGCCCGCGGCTGCGCCCGGGTCCGCCGCGCTCAACCCGCTGCGGCTCAGTACCGGCCCCGGTCGCCGAGGAAGCAGCCGACGCCGTCCCGGTTGCTGTCCAGCCGGTGCCGGTCCTGGGCGGGCACCAGGATGATCCCGACGCCCCGGCCGCGCAGCCACGCGCACGAGTCCTCCACGTACCAGGGGATCAGCCACGGCACGCACGACCCGGTGGTCCAGTAGGCCCGGTCGCACACCCCCGACGGCTGCGTGGGCTGCGTGGTCGTCGGCGGGGTCGGCCGCACGCCCGGCGGCGGCTGGCCCGCGCCCGGCCCGGACTCCGGCGGCGCCCCGCCCTGCGGTTGGCCGCTGGGCTCCGAGGGCGGCCCGCCACCGGTGCTGGGTGGCGGCTGCGCGGTGGTCGTGACGACCGGCTGCGCGGTCGTGGTCGGCGTGGTGGCGCCCTCGCCCTGCCC
>NZ_JBQGCX010000693.1:0-2984 GCF_052038725.1 Actinosynnema sp. | reverse complement strand
GCCCGGTCCGGCGAGGACGCCCGCGCCCGGCTGTTCCCGGCGACGGCCACGGGCGCGACCGCACCGCCCCGCCGCCTGCCCCCGCCCGCCGGGCGCGACGGCACCCTGGCGCAGCGGCCGACGTGGGACGACGACAGCGGCGCGACCGGCGCCTGGCCCGCCGACGAGGCCCCGGACAGCGGGGCCACCGGGGCCTGGTCGCTCTCCGCCGACCGGGACAGCGCGGCGACGGGGGCGTGGTCGCCCGACGCGGGCCTGGGCAGCGGCGCGACGGGGGCGTGGTCGCCCGAGGCGGACCGGGACCGCGGGGCGACCCGCGCCCGTCCCCCGCGCTTCGACGACGACCCCGACAGCGCGGGCACCCGCGCCCAGGCCCCCACCTGGGACGATGACGACGACAGCGGCCCGGCCACCGCCGAGGGCACCGTGCCCGACACCGCCGGTCGTCCCGGCGGCACGGCCGCCTGGCCCGCCACCTGGGGCCGGTCGGTGCGCGGCTCCCGCGACTCCAAGTCCCGTTCGGGTTCCCGCTCCGGGTCGCGCTCCCGGACCGGTTCCGCGGGCTCCGGCTCGTCCAGCGGCCGGACCCGGCGGGGCTCCACCCGGTCCGCCGCCCCGCGCGGCAGGCTCGGCGCCGGCCTGGTCGAGGTGCCGCCGGTGCCCTACCGGGACCCCAAGCAGGCGGTGCTGGTCAACCCCGAGGTGCCCGAGGCCAAGCGGTTCTGCAGCGCCTGCGGCAAGGAGGTCGGGCGCACCCGCTCCGGGCGCCCCGGACTGGTCGAGGGGTTCTGCACGCACTGCGGCCACGGCTACTCGTTCGCCCCCAAGCTGGCCAGGGGCGAGCTGCTGCACGGCCAGTACGAGGTGCTCGGCTGCCTGGCGCACGGCGGCCTGGGCTGGATCTACCTGGCCGCCGACACCGCCGTGTCCAACCGCTGGGTCGTGCTCAAGGGCCTGCTGGACTCCGGGGACGCCGACGCGAAGGCCGCCGCCGTCGCCGAGCGGCGGTTCCTGGCCGAGGTCGAGCACCCCACCATCGTGAAGATCCACAACTTCGTGCGGCACACCGACCGGCGCACCGGCGACCCCACCGACTACATCGTCATGGAGTACGTCGGCGGCACCACCGTCAAGGACCTGATCAACGACCGGTCGGGCGCGCTGCCGGTGGAGCGGGCCATCGCCTACGCGCTGGAGGTGCTGCCCGCGCTCGGCTACCTGCACGGCGTGGGCCTGCTGTACTGCGACTTCAAGCCGGACAACGTGATCCAGACCGAGGAGCAGCTCAAGCTCATCGACCTGGGCGCGGTGCGCCGCGCCGACGACCGCACCTCCCCCATCTACGGCACCATCGGCTACCAGGCCCCGGAGATCGGCAAGCGCGGCCCGTCGGTGGCCTCCGACCTGTACACGGTCGGGCGGGCGCTGGCGCTGATGTGCTTCCGCTTCGACTTCCGGGGCAAGCACCTCAGGTCCCTGCCCGACGCGGTCGAGCAGCCGCTGCTGGCCGAGCACGACTCGCTGCGGCGGTTCCTGCTGCGCGCCTGCCACCCGGACCCCAACCAGCGGTTCGCCTCGGCCGGGGAGATGGCCGAGCAGCTGACCGGGGTGCTGCGGGAGGTGCTGGCCGCGCAGGACGGCAGGCAGCGGCCGGGCCTGTCGCGGCAGTTCACGCCGGAGCGGCGGGCGTTCGGCTGCGGCGGCGAGCTGGACCGGGGCGAGGCCGCGCTGGGGCTGGCGGTGCCGCAGGTCGACCTGGGCGACCCGGCGGCGGGCCTGCTGGCCACCACCACCGGCGAGCCGTCCGAGGTGGTGCGCATCCTGCGGCGCGCCCCGGAGGTCACCCTGGAGGTGCGGCTGCGGGTGGTGCGGGCCCTGCTGGACAGCGACCTGCCCGCGCAGGCGCTGGCCGAGCTGGACGCCCTGGACCGGCTGGCCGACGACGACCCGGCCGCGCCCGCCTCCGACGACTGGCGGCCGGACTGGTACCGGGGCCTGATCGCCCTGGCCGGGGGGCGCGTGCAGGCGGCGCGGGAGCTGTTCGACGGGATCGGCGACGTGCTGCCCGGCGAGGCCGCGCCGAAGCTGGCCGCGGCGGTGTGCGCGGAGGCGGCGGGCGAGCACCGGGCGGCGGCCGAGCTGTACCGGGTGGTGTGGCGCACCGACCACGCGCACACCGCCGCCGCGTTCGGCCTGGCGCGCGCGCTGCTGGCGTGCGACGACGACCGGGACGGGGCGGTGGAGGTGCTGCACACGGTGCCCGACACGTCCCGGCACCACGTGGCCGCGCGGGTGAGCGCGGTGCACGTGCTGGCCATGGGCGGCATCGCGGACGTGCTGCGGGCGGGCTCCCTGTTGGAGCCGCTCGCGCTGGACGCGGGCCGTCGGGCCGAGTTGACGGCGGAGCTGCTGGCGGCGGCGCTGGCCGTCCCGGCGGAGGACCGCAGGGTGAGCGCGCGGCTGCTGGGCTGCGCGGTCACCGACAAGGGGCTGCGGCTCGGTCTGGAGCGCAGCTACCGGCTGCTCGCCAGGCTCGCCGACACCCCGGAGGAACGGATAGCGCTGGTCGACCGTGCGAACGCGGTCCGGCCGAGGACACTGGTGTGATCATGGATGCTTGCCCCGAGTGCGCCGCCCCCGTGACGGCGCAAGACCGGTTCTGCGCGGCCTGTGGCCGCAACCTGCGCCTGCGGCGCACCCCCGTCGGAGGGCCGCCCGCCCTGCCCGACGAGCGGTGCCCGTGCGGGGAGGGCGACTACGGGGAGGACGGCGCCTGCCCGCAGTGCGGCAGAACCCGGCCGTCGCCGCGCGACCGCGTCGAGTTCACCCTTCCCGGCATGGCCGGGGTGAGCGACCGGGGGAGGCGGCGCAAGCGCAACGAGGACTCGATGGCGTTCGGCCGGGCGCGCGGGCGCGGGCTCGCGGTGGTGGTGTGCGACGGGGTCGCGTCGTCCGAGCGGGCCGAGCAGGCCTCGCAGCTGGCC
>NZ_JBQGCX010000692.1:0-1842 GCF_052038725.1 Actinosynnema sp. | reverse complement strand
GCGACGATCTTGCCACCGACCGAGGCGGCCTCCGCGGCACTGCGCTTGACCAGCTCCTTGGTGGCCGCGTAGTCGAGGCCCATGCCCCGCTGCGCGGTGTCCATCGCCTCGGCGACGCCCAGCCCGTGCGCCCACAGGTGCCTGCGGAACGCGAGCGTGGCGTCCCAGTCGATCGCGGCGGGCGCGCCGGGGGCGTTGTCCCCCAACGGGTCCGCGACCACGTGCGCGGCGGCGAACGCGACCCTGGTCCGGAACGGCTCGGCCGACACGACCCGCGCGACCGGCTCGCGCAGCACGTGGACCCGCCCGCCGGGCAGGACGACCTGCGCGCTCACCACCGCTCCAGCTCGACCCGGCGCCCCTCGTCGGAGGAGCGCAGCCCGGCGCGGGCCAGCTGGATGCCCCTCGCCCCGGCCAGGAAGTCGTACGGGTGCGGGGCGTCCTCCACGACGTGCCGGACGAACTGCTCCCACTGCGCCTTGAACCCGTTGTCGAACTCGGCGTTGTCCGGGACCTCCTGCCACTGGTCCCGGAACGAGGTGGGCTCCGGGACGTCCGGGTTCCACACCGGCCGGGGCGTGGTGGCGCGGGACTGCACGACGCAGCGGTGCAGCCCGGCGACGGCGCTGCCGTGCGTGCCGTCGACCTGGAACTCGACCAGCTCGTCCCGGTGCACGCGCACGCACCACGAGGAGTTGACCTGGGCGATGACCCCGCCCGGCAGCTCGAAGATCGCGTAGGCGGCGTCGTCGGCGGTGGCCGCGTAGGTCTCGCCGCGCTCGTCCACCCGCTGGTCGACGTGCGTGGCCACCCGCGCGGTGACCGCCTCCACCCGGCCGAACAGGTTCTCCAGCACGTAGTTCCAGTGGCAGAACATGTCCACGGCGATGCCGCCGCCGTCCTCCACCCGGTAGTTCCAGGAGGGGCGCTGCGCGGGCTGCCAGTCGCCCTCGAACACCCAGTAGCCGAACTCGCCGCGCACCGACAGCACCCGCCCGAAGAACCCGCCGTCCACCAACCGCTTGAGCTTGAGCAGTCCGGGCAGGTAGAGCTTGTCGTGCACCACCCCGTTGCGCACCCCGGCCGCCTCGGCGAGCCGGGCGAGCCCAAGGGCCTGCTCGACGGTCTCGGCGACGGGCTTCTCGGTGTAGACGTGCCTGCCCGCGTCGATGGCGCGCACGACGGACTTCTCGCGCACCGAGGTCAGCTGCGCGTCGAAGTACAGCGGGCAGCCGTCGTCGGACAGCGCCGAGTCCAGGTCGGTGGTCCACCGGGTGAGCCCGTGCCGCCCGGCGATCTCGGCGAGCCTGGTCCCGCTGCGCCCGACGAGCACCGGTTCGAGCTGCACCCGCGACCCGTCGGAGAGCGGGACGCCGCCCTGCTCGCGGATCGCGAGCACCGAGCGGAGCAGGTGCTGGCGGTACCCCATGCGCCCGGTGACCCCGTTCATCACCACGCCCAGGCTTCGCGCTGCCATCGTTCGCGCCTCCTTGGAAAGCGTTTACCAGGGTGACGGTAGGCGCGCGGCGGTCGCGGTGACAAGCCTGCCGGGCGGGCGCCTTCGGCAGGGCCGGGGTCAGTTCCCGAACCTGCCGTCGGCGATGATCCGCAGCCCGCGCTCCCCGGTCGCGTGCCGGATGAAGGAGTGGGCGGGAGTGCCCTCGGCGGGCGCGCCCCCGGTGCAGGGGTGCTCACCGGCCCGGAACGGGCAGCGCTCCCTGGCGGCCGGGTCGTCGGGCGCGACGGCGTTCAGGGACACGACCTTCAGCGCGGCACCCGCCCGGACCGCCGCGTTCGCCGCACCCAGCTCCGCGCGGCCAATCGCCCCCGGCGTGCCCGCCA
>NZ_JBQGCX010000691.1:0-3326 GCF_052038725.1 Actinosynnema sp. | reverse complement strand
TAGTAGCGGACCTCCCAGGTGTCGACCTCGCCGACCTGGCGCACCGAGGGCGGGTCGCCCGCCAGCGCCCGGCGCACCGCCTCCATCACGCCGCTCGCGGTCTGCTCGTGGCTGAGCCAGCGGGTCCGACCGTCCCGCCGGACGAACCCGAGCACGACCTGCTGCGTCGGGTGCCCCGGCAGCACCGGCTCCGGCAGGCCCCCGGTGGGGCTGACCGCGCTGATGTCGTGCACCTCCACCACCGGCGCGCCCGCCTCCAGCAGGGGCGCGACCGCCTCCAGCACCGGGACCCGGTAGCTGTCGTGCACCCACGCCACCAGCAGCCCGGCGGGTCGCAGCAGCGCGTCGCCGACCAGGCCGGCGAGCTCCTGCGGGCGCGACCAGTCGGCCGCGACCTCCACGACGGACCCGCCCGTCCCGCCCGCCGAGGCGCGCGGCGTCGGCACGTGCCCGCGACGGCGCACCGCCTCCCGCACCGCCTGGCCCGGCGCCAACCTCGCCCGCCGCGACGGCAGCACCACCTGCCAGCCCTGCTCGACCAGCTCGGCCGAGCACCCCTTGAGCATCCCGGTACCCCCCAGCACCAGCGCGCTCCCGATGCCGACCGCCCGCTCCATCACCGAACCGACTCCTCCCCGCGCCCCCGCACCGCGCGGCAGTGCGAGATCGCGAACCGCTGCACCCCGGCCCCGCGCCACCGCTCCACCGGGGTGGCTCTCCCGTCTGGCCCGTACCCCGCCACGCGCCGGAGTGGCCCCGATCGCCACTCGTCGACCTCGCGCTGACCGCGCAGCCGCACCACCACCGGCGCCGGTCCGCCGCAGGCGCGGAGGACGTCGACGTGGTGGCGGGTGCGACCGTGCGCGTTCCACGCCCAGCGAACCACGTGTTCCCGATCGGTGAACACCGTGTAAAGGGGTGGTTTCGCCTTGCCGCTCCACAGGACCGTGTCCGCGCCCCGGCGCCGGGCGGTGCGCCGGACGAGGCGGCGCAGGGCCGCGGCGCGCGGGTGGTCGAGCCGGACCGGCAGGTCGGCGCGCGCGGCGAGGACCGGGCGGGCGTCGTGGTGCTGCCACTCGGTGACCCAGCGGGGGCGGGCGGCCAGCGCGCGCACGTCGTCGGCGAACTCGGGGCGGGGCTGCCTGCCGGGGCCGCGGAAGAGGGAGCCCAGCTCGACGTGCGGAAGGCCGAGCGACTCGCCGATCCGGCCGGGCGGGGTGGTCTTCCCGGAGCCGGACGTGCCTGCGACCAGCACGCGGCGCGGGGTCAGCGGCAACTCGTCCGAGGGTCCCAGCAGCGACACCCGCGCAGGCTACCGCCGGAGGGGGCGTGGGGCGGGGAGGCGGAACGGGGCGGGTTTTTGTTGCACCCGTTGGGGAGGGGGTTTCCCCAGGGCGGGGAATCGGGGTTGCCGGAGGGCGGGGCGCGGGCGGCAGCGGGTTCCCTGCTCGCGGCAAGCGGCTGGTGGCGGCGGGGCCTCGGCGCGACGCGATCCGCGATCAGAGCAGGTCGGCGACCGCGACCGGTTGGCCGGTGGCCAGGCTGCGGTTCGCAGCGAAGCCGGTGAGGAGCGAGCGGATGCCGTCGGCGTGGTCGGCGCGGCGGCCGAGCGGGTCCGGGACCGGGGGGCCGTAGAGCTGGGCGGTCATCCGCTGGTCGGCCAGGTGGTGGCCGCCGCCGTGCTCGGTCGGCAGCTCGCTCGCCCGGCCGAACAGCGGCTGCGCGGTCAGGCGCACCCAGCCCGGCTCGCCCGCCGCGTGCTGGCCGCTCACCCAGGAGGTCTCGACCACCTCCAGCTCCAGCCTGCCCGCGTCGCCGTTGAACACCACGCGGTAGCCCTCCTTCGGCGAGTACGCCGTCAGGTGGTAGGTCATGCTCGCCCCGGTGTCGTACCGGACCAGGACGGCCAGGTCGTCCTCGATGGTGACGCCGGGCGCGAACGGGTTCTGGTCGCGCTGGTAGCCGTCCTCGGGCTCGGCGTCCAGGTACAGCTCGCGCAGCCACCCGTCCTCGGCGAGGCGCAGCGCGAACGGGTCGCCGTCCGCCTCGGGCGAGCCGTGCACGCGCGCGTAGTCCCGGTGCCGACCGTGCCGCTTGCCGCTCTCCTCGCCGTAGAAGAACAGCGAGCCCTGGGCGTACGCGCTGACCGGCGCGGCGCCGAGCCACCAGTTGACCAGGTCGAAGTGGTGGGTGGACTTGTGCACGAGCAGCCCGCCGGAGGACGCCTTGTCGCGGTGCCAGCGGCGGAAGTAGTCGGCGCCGTGCCGCACGTCGAGGAACCACTCGAAGTGCACCGACCCGACCCGCCCGACCACCCCGCCCGCGAGCAACCCGGCGACCCGCTCGTGCACCGGGTGGTAGCGGTAGTTGAACGCGACGTCGACCCGCCGCCCGGTCCGCGCCACGGCGTCCGCGACCGCGGCGGCGCCCTCGGGATCGGTGGTCATGGGCTTCTCGGTGATCACGTCGCACCCGGCTTCGAGGGCGGCGACGACGTAGTGCGCGTGGTGCCGGTCGACGGTGGTGACCACGGCGACGTCCACCGACTGCTCGGCGAGCATGGTGGTGAAGTCGGCGGCCCGGTACGCGGGGACGGGCGCGGCGAGCAGCCGGTTGTGCGCGGCGATCCGGACGGGGTTCGGATCCGCGAGCCCGACGAGCACCCCGTACCGCTCCACGGCCGCGACGTGCACCCGAGCCCGCGCCCCGGTCCCGACCACCGCATACCGCCGCATCAGCCACCCCTCCCGCCACACCAGCACCACCGCTCCCCCGCACACGCGCACGCGCACCGGCCTGGTCCTGGCCCCGGCCCTGGGCCGACGGCGACGGCCCCGGCCACGGCCACGGCCACGGCCACGGCCACGGCCACGGGCACGGCGCCACCACAACCACCGGCACCGGCACCGGCCCCGGCACCGGCACCGAGCCTGGAGCCAGAGCCAGAGCCAGAGCCGGGGCCGGGGCCGGGGCCGGGGCCAGGGCCAGGGCTAGGCCAGGGCCAGTTCAGCGCCAGCGTCAGGCCAGGTCCAGCGCCAGCGCCAGCCAGACCAGGACCAGGACCAGGACCAGGACCAGCCAGGCAAGACCAGGTCCAGCTCGAGCCAGGCCGGGTCCAGCCCCAAGCCAGGTCCAGCCCTAGACCAGGCCAGGCCAGGACCGGAGCCAGCGCTAGGCGAAGTCCAGAGCCAGGACCCAGGCCCAGGCCGGGGCCGGGGCCGGGCAGGTTGCCCGGCGGGCACCTCGTTGCGGAAAGCGCTTTCCAGCAGGGTAGCGGCGAACCCGCGCGGGTGACCAGGCCCAACGTGCGGCTTTCCCGCAGCGTC
>NZ_JBQGCX010000690.1:0-2657 GCF_052038725.1 Actinosynnema sp. | reverse complement strand
ACCCCGGCCACCACCCCCGCCGCCGCCCTCGTCCCCGAGGCCCTCCGCGCGGGAGCCGAGCTGGTCGAGCTGCCCGACGACGAGGTCCTCATCCCCGGCCTGGTCGACACCCACGTCCACGTCAACGACCCCGGCCGCGCCGACTGGGAGGGCTTCCCCACCGCCACGCTCGCCGCCGCCGCGGGCGGGGTCACCTCGATCGTCGACATGCCCCTCAACAGCCTCCCCCCGACCACCACCCCCGCCGCGCTCGACGCCAAGCTCGACGCCGCGCGCGGGCGCGTCCACGTCGACGTCGGCTTCTGGGGCGGCCTGCTGCCCGGCAACGGCGACCAGCTCGCCGCGCTCGTCGACCGGGGCGTCTTCGGGTTCAAGTGCTTCCTCGCGCACTCCGGCGTCGACGAGTTCCCGCACGTCGACGTCCCCCAGCTGCGCGCCGCGCTCACCCGCCTGCCGCCCGACCTGCCGGTGGTCGTCCACGCCGAGGACCCCGCCCACCTCGCCGAGCCCGCGAGCGGCGACTACCCCGGTTTCCTCGCCTCCCGCCCGCACGCCGCCGAGCAGCGCGCCGTCGCCGACGTCATCGCCGCCGCCCGCGACACCGGCCACCGCCTGCACGTCCTGCACGTCTCCAGCGCCCGCGCCGCCGCCGACCTCGCGGCGGCCAAGCGCGACGGCGTCCCCGTCACCGCCGAGACCTGCCCGCACTACCTCACCTTCACCGCCGAGGAGATCCCCGAGGGCGCCACCGCGTTCAAGTGCTGCCCGCCGATCCGCGAGGCCGCCAACCGCGAGCTGCTCTGGGCGGCCCTGCGCGACGGCGCGCTCGACCTCGTCGTCAGCGACCACTCGCCGTGCACCCCCGACCTCAAGCGCGGCGACTTCGCCACCGCCTGGGGCGGCGTCGCGAGCCTCCAGCTGGGCCTCCCGGCGGTGTGGACGCAGGCCCGCCGCCGGGGCTTCGCGCTGACCGACGTGGTCCGCTGGATGTCCACCGCCCCCGCCGACCTCGCCGGCCTGCGGCACAAGGGCCGCATCGCGCCCGGCGCGGACGCCGACCTGTGCGCGTTCGCCCCCGACGCCGCCTTCGTCGTGGACCGCGCCCACCTGCGCCACCGCAACCCGGTCACCGCCTACCACGGCCTGCCGCTGGCGGGCGGGGTGCGGCGGACCTGGCTGCGCGGGCGGCTGATCACCGGGGACGCGCCGTCCGGGCGGTTCCTGACCCGAGGCTGGGGAGCGGCATGAGCGCACCGGAGTGGACGAGGCTGCCGGACCTGGCGTCGCGCGGCGTGGGCGGCGGCGTGGTGTGGGCGAACGACGAGTTCTTCGCCGAGCGGGAGAACCTCGTCAACCGGGCCGAACCCGTCTTCCAGAGCTACACGTTCGGGCACAAGGGCCAGGTGTACGACGGCTGGGAGACCCGCCGCCGCCGCGAACCCGGCGACGACGCGGCGGTCGTGCGCCTGGGCCTGCCGGGGGTGGTGCGGGGCGTGGTCGTGGACACCGCGTTCTTCACCGGCAACCACCCGGTCGCCGCGACCGTCGAGGCCACGTCGGCGCCCGGCCACCCCGATCCGTCCGAACTGGACGGGTGGCAGGTGATCGTCCCGCGCGCCCCCCTCGGCGGCGACCGCAAGCACCACTTCGACGTCACCGCCGAGCGCCGCTTCACGCACGTGCGCCTCACCGCCCACCCGGACGGCGGCATCGCCCGGCTGCGCGTGCACGGCGACCCGGTGCCCGACCCGGAGCTGCTGGTGCCCGGCGCGGTGGACCTGGCCGCGCTGGAGAACGGCGCGCGCGTCGTGGGGTGCAGCGACATGTTCTACGGCTCGCCCACCAACCTCATCGCGCCCGGCCAGGCCGCCGTGATGGGGGAGGGCTGGGAGACCGCGCGCCGCCGCGACGACGGCAACGACTGGGTCGAGCTGGAGCTCGCCGGGCAGGGCGTCGTGGCGCTCGCCGAGCTGGACACCAGCCACTTCAAGGGGAACGCGCCCGGCTGGGCGTCGGTGCGCGGGCGCGACGGCGACGGCGACTGGGTCGACCTGCTGCCCCGCACCCGCCTGCAACCCGACACCCGCCACCGGTTCCGCGTCCGGGCCCCCGAGGCGGTGACGCGCGCGCGGCTGGACATCTACCCGGACGGCGGCATGGCCCGGCTGCGGCTCCTCGGGGCCCTCACCGACGCCGGGCTGACCGCGCTCGCACGGCGCTTCCACGACCTGTCGAGCTGAACCCCCGCTTTCGCGGATCTCCCGCAGTCCCCCTGGGTGAGGGGGCGGTGGAACCCCGGCGGTCCGGGCGTCGAGCCGCCCGCGCGGGAGCCGGAGGCGCGCACCGCGCAGCCGGTCGAGCCGCACCGGCTGGGGCGCGC
Source organism: Actinosynnema sp. (assembly GCF_052038725.1). Classification (NCBI taxonomy): domain Bacteria; kingdom Bacillati; phylum Actinomycetota; class Actinomycetes; order Pseudonocardiales; family Pseudonocardiaceae; genus Actinosynnema; species Actinosynnema sp. Next base: position 277 of record NZ_JBQGCX010000690.1, on the reverse strand, counting down.
TGCCGCTGGCGGGTTGATCGCGGCTCGGGGGGCGTGACGCGGGCCGGACGGAGGCGGGAGGGGACGGGCGCCGTGGAGGACCCCGGCGCGCCCCGCCGTTCGGGCTCAGGGCGAACCCCGGCCGAACTCCGGGACGGGCGGCGACGTGCGGCGGATGCGACCGGGACCGGCCGCTCGGCACCCTGCTGGTGTTGGTCGAACCGTCGACCAGGAGGAACCGTGCGAAGAACCCCGTGGACGCCCGTGGTGGCCACGGCGCTGGTCACCGCGCTGGCCG
>NZ_JBQGCX010000689.1:0-2228 GCF_052038725.1 Actinosynnema sp. | reverse complement strand
GGGGGGGGGCCGCCCCCCGCCCGCGCCCCCCCCCCCCCGCCGCCGGGACCACCCGCTCCAATCGCAGCACCGCCGCCCCCGCCAGCCCGTTCACCGCCGCCAGCGCCAGCCACGGCAACCAGTGCCGCACCTCGAACAGCGACGTGAAGAACGCGGGCCCCACGATGCCCGCCGCGGTGAACGAGTACTGGAACGAGGCCAGGTACCGCCCCCGCGCGGACGGCGGGGCCAGCGCCGTGGCCAGCGCCATCGACACCGGCGCGTGCACCAGCTCCGCCGCCGTGAACAGCGCCGTCGCCACCAGCAGCACCGGGAGCACCCAGAGCAGGCGTCCCGGCCCGAGCGCCGCGAACAGCAGGCACCACCCCGCCCACAGCGCGGCGGCGGCCACCAGCACCCTGGTCCGCCGGAACGGGGCCAACCGCCGCACCACGGGCGCGGCCAGCAGCGACAGCACCAGCGTGTTGCCCACCAGCACCACCGGCGCCAGCCACGCGGGCGCCCGCAGCGCCTCCACCACGAAGACCGGCAGCCCGAGCGCCAGCATCAGGCTGGTCATCGCGAACACCGAGTTGATCCCGGTGAGCGCCAGGAACGGCCGGTCGCGCAGCATCGCCCGGTACCCGCCGTCGCCCGCCGCCTCGCGCTCCCGCCTCGGCGCGCGCACGAACGCCCCGATCGCCGCCCCCGCCAGCAGGTAGCACGCCGCCGAGCCGACCGCGACGCCCCGGTGGACGGCGTCGTCGTCGGAGGTGACCACCACCGCCGTGACCAGCCCGCCGACGCCCAGCCCCGCCGTGCGGGCCATGTTCGCCCAGGCGAACCACTGGTCCTTGCTCATCGCCCTGGTGCTGCCGTCGGCGAAGTCCGCGACGGCGGAGAACACGCTCGACCAGAAGACCCGCACGCCGACCGCCACCAGCCCGGAGCTCAGGAAGATCCCCGCAGGCCCGTCCACCGCCGGGTAGGCCAGGTATCCCAGCCCCTGCGCGAACTGCGCGCCCACCACCAGCGGCAGCGGCCCGACCCGGTCGGCCAGCCAGCCCGCCAGCACCGGGATCGGCAGGGTGAGCGCGTTCGCCAGGCTCACCAACACCCCGATCAGGGTGAGCGGCACCTCGGTGAGCCTGGTGAAGAACAGCAGCGCCAGCGGCACGAACATCCCGTTGCCCACCGAGTCCACCACCAGCGCCGCGATCAGCGCCGGACCGCCCCTGCTCCGCGTCGACGCCATGAGTCCCAGGCCCCCGGTTCCCCGCGATCCGCTGCGGCGGCTGGTGACGCTAGCGCAGGGGAGCGTCAGCGTGGAAACCGTTTTCCACCCGGTGCCCGGACCACGCCCGACGCCGGGTTCGCCTTCCCGATGCGCGGCGAACACCCCTCCGGGGCCTGCCTTGACGCGCCCGCCGCGCGGTGGTCTCGTCAGAGCGCAAGGGAAACCGGTGGGCGACCTCGCCGCTGCGCGCACCCGTCGCAGGACAAGGAGAAGCGATGACCACCAGCAAGCCGATCGCCGCGCTCGCCGCCGCTCTGCTCGCGCTCGCCGCCGCACCCGGCGCGCACGCGGCCACCGCCGTCGCGGACGCCGAGGCGCTGGCGACCTGCGAGTTCGCGGGCACGCTCTGCCTGTGGGACCGGACCGGCTTCACCGGGACCCGCTTCACCGCCTCCCTGTTCCCGCCCGGCACCGCCACCTGCGTCGACCTGGTCGAGCACGGCTGGGGCGAGCGGGCCCGCTCGGCGGTCAACACCTCCACCAGGACCATGGCGCTGTTCCTCACCGACGACTGCACCGGCCACCCGTACCCGGTCGACGCGGGCTCCAGCCAGTCCGAGCTGAGCATCGCGGCCAACAGCGCCTGGGTGCAGTGAGCCCGGTCCGCGGCGCACGCCCCGGACCTCGTCCGCGCGGGCCGGGCCAGTGACGGCGCTCCAGCCCGACGACGCTGCCCGGCGCGTGGGGCGGGGTGCGGCTGCTCCGCCTCCCCCGGCGCCAGGAAGCCGACCGTCCTCTGTGGACTGACCGTGCTGCGGGCGCGTTCGCCCGCGCCCGCAGCACGCCGGTCAGCCGCCGTATACGGTCAGCACGTCGGTCAGGCGGTCGCCGACCCACACCACCTGGCCGGTGAACGTCACCGGCGTGTCGACCGCGACGCGGCGGGTGCTCACCGGGATCTTCACCGTCGTCGTGCCCTCCGGCACGACCCGGCTGCCCGTCGGGTTGGCCG
>NZ_JBQGCX010000688.1:0-1533 GCF_052038725.1 Actinosynnema sp. | reverse complement strand
CGGTGCTCGCCCCGCTCCCGACCGGGGAGCGGGCCGCGCTGCACCTGCGGGCGGCCCGGCGGCTGTACTCCGGCGGCGCGGCGCCCGACGCGGTGGCGGACCTGCTGCTGGCGGCCGGGGACGCGCTGCCGGGGTGGAGCGCGGCGCTGCTGCTGGAGGCCGGGACCGCGGCGCTGCGGGACGACCGGGTCGAGCGGGCGGTCGCGTACCTGGAGCTGGGGGCGCGGGTGGCCGCGGACGCGCGGGAGCGGGTCGCGGTGCTGAGCCTGCTGGTCTCGGCGCACCTGCGCGGCGGCGGGGCGGGGTGCGCGCGGCACGTGGACCGGCTGCTGGAGGCCGCGGCGGAGGGCGGGTTCCCCGGACCGCTGACCCCGGTGGTGTGCCACCTGGTGCGGGCGGGCCGGTTGGACGACGCGGCCACGCTGCTCGGGCGGCTCGCGCCCCCCGGCGGGCGGGCGCCGCTGCGGTTGCGGGTGGAGCTGCCGTTCCTGCGGACCTGGCTGGCCTACCACGCGCCGGGGCTGCCCGCGCGGGGCCCGGAGCTGCTGGACGACGACGACGCGGAGTACCTGCTGCGCGAGGCCGGGATGTCGCCGCACGCGCAGGCGGTGCGGGTGCTGGAGATCGCGCTGGCGGGCGGGGACCCGGAGGAGGCGGTCGAGCACGCCGAGCACGTGCTGCACGGGTGCGCGCTGACCGACCGGAACGCCGAGGTGCTGTTCAGCGTGCTGACCGCGCTGGTGGACCTGGACCGGTGGCGGGAGGCGCTGCCGTGGTGCGAGGCGCTGCTGGCCGAGGCGGGGGCGCGGGACGCGGGGGCGTGGACGGCGGTGCTGCGGGGGGTGCGGGCGGACATCGCGCTGCGGGCCTCGGAGTACGGGGCGGCGATCGAGCACGCGCGGCGGGCGCTGGCGGGGGTGCGCGCGGAGTCGTGGGGCGCGATGGCGGGACGGCCGCTGGCGACGCTGCTGCAGGCGGGGACGGCGTCCGGGCGGCGCGGGGTGGAGCTGCCCCGGCGGCAGGTGCCGGAGGTGACGTTCCGGACCACGGCCGGGTTGCGGTACTGGCTGGCCAAGGGCTGGCAGGACCTGGCGGCGGGCCGGTCGCACGCGGCGGCCACGGCGTTCCGGGCGTGCGGGGAGCTGGCGGTGGCGTGGGGGGTGGACGCGGTGGGGTTGTTGCCGTGGCGGACCGGGGTGGCGCAGGTGCTGCTGCGGCGCGGGAAGACCGGGCAGGCGCGGGTGGTGCTGGAGGAGCAGCTGGCGCGGGCGCACCGGGGCGACGGGCGGGTGCGCGGGGTGACGCTGCGGCTGCTGGCGCAGACCGCGGAACCGGCGGAGCGGCCGGGGTTGCTGCGGGAGGCGGTGGAGGTGCTGGAGCGGTGCGGGGCGGTGGTGGAGCAGGCGCACGCGCTGGCGGACCTCGGGCAGGCGCTGCACCGGCTGGGGGACGTCGACCGGGGGCGGTTGGCGGTGCGGCGGGCGTGGGCGTTGGCGGAGCGGTGCGGGGTGGGGTTGCCGGGCGAGCGGCCGG
>NZ_JBQGCX010000687.1:0-1696 GCF_052038725.1 Actinosynnema sp. | reverse complement strand
CCTCCACCACCCACCCCGCGACCTCGGCGCGGTCCGGGTCCAGGCGGTAGGCGTGGTGGTGGCACAGGCGGGACAGGGCGGACCAGGCGTGTCGCGCGCGGACGGCGAAGTCCTCGCCCTTGAAGGCGCGGGAGGCGATGAGCAGCGAGGTGGTCGCAGCGCTCCCGGTGGCCCGGTCCCCGCACAGCGCCGCGAGCAGCAGCTCCAGCGCACGGCGGGTGAGCACGGCCGCCGCGCGGGCGGCCACGGCGGCGGGCAGGCCCACGCCGCCGTCCAACACCAGCTCGGCCTTGCCGAGGAAGTCGAGGGGCGTTGTCACGGCGCGACCGCCAGCAGGTCCCGGACGGTGTCGCGCAGGTCTTCCACGATGTTGAGCAGCCGGCCCTTCGCCCCGTCGTGCACACCGGACCCGCACACGCCCAGCGTCCGGTTCCGGTACGGCTTGGCGTCGCTCCAGCGGTCGGGGCTGACGAGCGAGACCCGGTCTCGGGTGCGGCGCCTGCTCTCCCACTCCCGCTCGGCGGTGAGCCGGTCGCACCCGGCCGCGAGCCTGCGGGCGTAGTGCACCCGCCTGGCCGCCGCCTCGACGGCGAGCCTGCACAGCAGCGGCAGCACGTCGGCCTTCAAGTCCTCGGTCACCTCGCTGTCCTTGACCAGGGCGCAGGCATCCGAGACGTACCGCTCGACGGGGTCGTAGGACGGGCGGACGACGACCTCGGACCCCGCGGCGCGGGTGATCTCCACGATGTTCGCGCCCGGCAGGTTCAACCCCCGCACGGCCTCGGGCAGCCGGTCGTCGTGGGAGAACACGACGACCTGGTGGGTGCGGGCGATCCCGGCGAGCAGCCGGGCGAAGCCGTCCACCTTGGCCGGGTCCATCGCCTGGACCGGGTCGTCCAGCACGACGAACTGGAACGGGCTGCGCGGGGACGTCGCCCTGGGGATGAACAGCGCCAGCGCCAGCGCGTGCAGCTCCCCCTGGCTCATCACGCTCAGCGCGCCCGCCGGTTCACCGTCCACCTGCGCCTTCAGCTCGACGCGGCGATTCGTGGCGGTCCCCTCCAGCGCGATCTCGCCGAGGTCGACGGCGCTCTCCTGGCGCAGCTGGGACCACACGGACCTGGCCTGCTCGGCGTAGGGGCGCAGCCGCTGCGCCCGCAACCCGTCCGCGTTGCCCTTGAGCCACTCGGTCGCGGACTTGAGCACCGCGACCCGCTCAGCCGCGCGGTCGGCCTCCTCCCGCAGGGCGACCCACGTCGAGAGCCTGCCCGCCAGCGGGGTCCAGGCGCTGTCCAGGGCGGACAGCGCGGTGGCCGCCTCGTCCCGCAGGGCCTCGCAGGTCTCGACCAGGTCGGGGTGCGCGGCGGCCAGGTGGTCGGCCAGCTCGGCCGCGCCGTCCGGGGTGTGCTGCCAGCGCTTGACGGCCTGCTGGGCGGCAGCGAGGGACTCCAGGGTGATTCCTGCGGGCTCGGTGGGCAGGCAGAAGCGCGCCAGGGCGTGCGCCCGGTGCCCGGCGGCGGTGAGCGCGACCCGCGCGGCGGTCGCGCGGGCCTGCTCCTCACCCGCCCGCTCCAGCTCACCGGTGGTGCGGTCGAACCACGCGCCGTCGAGCGCCCCAGTCCCGGCCACCGGGCCCGCCAGATAGCCGTGCGCGGTGTGGAGCGCCCGCGCCAACCGCAGCCGCAGGGTCCCGCGC
>NZ_JBQGCX010000686.1:0-1679 GCF_052038725.1 Actinosynnema sp. | reverse complement strand
CGTGCTGCGTGCGGTGGCGGGGCGGCCTACCCGGCCCTCACCGCGCGGTCGGGGTCAGCGCGACCAGGCCGCCTCGACCTCGATCTCCACGAGCCAGCCCTGCACCGGCAGGGTGGCGACCTCGAGGTTGGAGCGGGCCGGCCGGGTCTGGTTGGCGTACAGCACCGGGGCGTAGGCGGGCAGCACGGCCCCCGTGGTGCGGCTGACGTTGGCCATGTACTTGCGGTAGGCGCGGTTCCAGCCGTTGTAGTCCCCGCGCGTGGTCCCGGGCGGGGCCTCGACGTAGATGCGCATGAAGTACACGCTGTCGAGGTCCAGCCCCGCCGCCTGCACGTTCTCGCGGATGCGGGCCATGGCGTTGAGGCCCTGCGCCTCGGTGACGGTGACGCCCGCGGGCAGCACCCCCGCCGCGCGCTGCTCGGTGGTGGGGGAGAAGTCCGGGTACAGCTGCGTGAGGAGCGAGTAGTCGATGTAGCGGGCGGGGGTGCCCGCGGGGGCCGCGCTGTTGAGGGCCGCGGGGCCGGTGCCGGCGGACTTGTAGGTCGCGACGGCGTTGCCGATCGCGACGCCGTTGGCCAGGAACGGGTCGGGGTTGACCCCGCCGTTGGCCAGGGCCGGGATGCGGTAGGCGACCTCCCGCGGGCGGGGCATCATGTCGGCGGCCACCGCCGCGCCGGCCGCGCCCAGCCCGAGCCCGGTGGCGAGGGCGGCGGCGACGAGGGTGCGCACCCGCGGCCGGCGGCGGCGGGCGGTGGTGGGGGCGCTGTCGGTGGGGACGCTGTCGGTGGGGGTCTGGTCGACGACGGGCACGGCGGGGCTCCTCGGGGAGGTCGGGGCGGGGGTCTGGGGAGAGGTCGGTCGGGCGGTGCGGCTCATGCGGCGAGCGCCCGGGCGTGCAGCGCGGCGACGCTCTTGCGCGCGGACTCGAAGGCGCCGTGCTGCCACGCGATGACGTGGCTCATGTGGTCGCCCGCGAAGTAGACGTTGCCGGCGGGCTGGGTGAGCCGGCCGTACGGCGTCGAGGGCCCGCCCCGGGTGCCGGAGGGCCAGCTGACCCAGCCGCCCTTCGCCCGCGGCATCTTGTGCCAGGAGACGGTGAACGCGGTCTCCATCTCGGTGCGGTAGGCCGCGCCGTGGATCCGCTCGCCCTGCTCCACCGCGCGGGCGACCCGCTGCGCCGGCGTGAGGTTGCCGAAGGCCACGGCACCGGCCCCGAAGTTGTAGGAGCCGACGACGATGCCCTTCTGGGAGAGGTAGCCGTTCGAGGGGTACCAGATCGTGCCGATGTCGAGGTTGGTGTTGGTGATGCCGCCCATGATGTCCTCGTCGGTCTCCCAGAACCGGCGTCGGTACTGCTGGCCCACCTTGCCCGTGGTCGCGCCGACCGGGACGGCCAGGTCCGCCCTCACCTGGGCGGAGAAGTTGGTGTCGAGGCCGGTGAGCACCAGCGGCGGGATGGTGCAGACGCAGGAGTCGGCCTCCATGCGCCGGGTGGCGTTGCGGTCGCGGAAGGTGACCCGGACGCCGTTCGCGGTGTTCTCGATCCGCTGCACGCTCGCGTTGTAGGTCTCGCGCCGGCGCAGCGCGGCGACGAAGGCCTTCGGGATCGCGTCCATGCCGCCGACCGGCTGGAACATGTTCATGGCCTGGTCCCAGCCCTGCTCGAAGGAGAAGTAGTT
>NZ_JBQGCX010000685.1:0-8016 GCF_052038725.1 Actinosynnema sp. | reverse complement strand
GCCGCCACCCGGTCGGGGCCGACCGCTGACGATCACCTGGGTGCCGGGCGGGGAGAACGCGGTGGCGTTGTCGAGCAGCTCCGCGACGAGCCGGACCAGGTCGCCCGCCGCGTAGCCGACCACGTCGACCGGCGGGACGGTCTGCACCATCACCCGGTGGTACTGCTCGATCTCGGACCCGGCGGCGCGCAGCACGTCGGCCAGCGGCACCGGCCGGGTGAACCGGCGGGCCACGTCGCTGCCGGAGAGCACCATCAGGTTCTCGTTGTTGCGGCGCATCCGGGTCGCCAGGTTGTCCAGCTTGAACAGGTTCGCCAGCTGGTCCGGGTTCTCCTCCTGGCGCTCCATCTCCTCCATGAGCTTGAGCTGGCGCTCGACCAGGCCCTGGCTGCGGCGGGAGAGGTTGATGAACGCGTTGCGCATCCCGGCGCGCAGCTCGGCCTGCTCGGCGGCGGAGCTGACGGCCTGGCTGTGCACGGCGTCGAACGCGCGGGCCAGCTGGCCGAACTCCTCGGTGGTGTGCACCGGCACCGGCTCGATCCCGGTGCGCACGCCGCCCTCGCGCAGCTGGGTGACCAGCTCGGGCAGGCGGTTGTTCGCGACGTCGAGGGCGGCCACCCGCAGGGTGCGCAGCGAGCGCAGCAGGTAGCTGCCGACGACGAAGCCGATGGCGCCCGCGGAGAACAGCGAGGCGAGCAGGATGACCGAGGCCACGCCCGCGCGGTTGCTGGTGGAGTCCTGGAGCCTGGCGGAGGCGCGCAGCAGCTCGCCGCCGAGGCGGGACATGACGACCTCGATGCGCGACAGGGTCGAGCTGGAGGCGGTGTTCCAGTCCTTGACCGGCACCTGGGTGCGCACGGTGCCGGGGTCGGTGCGCACGCCCTGGAGCAGCCGGTTGCGGGTGTCCACCTCGGGGCCCGCGACGGTGCTGCGGAAGTCGGCCTGCTGGTCGGCGGTGGCCACCGCGGTGAACTCGGCGACCTTGTCCTGGAAGCGGGTCCAGGACTGCTCCAGCATGGTCTTCTCGGTGTCCAGCAGGCCCCGGCGGCTCACGCCCGCGAGGACGGTGGCCTGCTGCCAGGAGACCTGCTCGCCGGTCATGGCCAGGTTGTGCAGGGCGTTCGCGGTTCCGGTGAGGGAGGCGTCGCCGAAGTCGCCGACCATGGCCTGGTCGAAGTCGGTGAGGGAGCGGATGACCACCGAGTAGGCGCCGATGCCGCCCGCGAGGTCGACGCCGCCGCTGGAGACCCGGTCGCGCAGCTGCGGCAGGCCGTCCAGCTGGACGAGCGCGTCGCGGTAGCGGGCCTCGGCGACGGGGCCGAGCGTGGGGGTGTTGCGGACCAGGTCGCGCACGGCGTTGGCGGCGCGGTCGGTCTCGTTGGTGACGGCGTCGAAGTTGCGCTTGTCCACGCCCGCGCCCTCGGCGCGCTGGGCGGACAGCGCCCGCTCGTCCTGGACGCTCGCGACCAGCGGGGTCAGCCCCGCGCGCAGCGACACCAGGCGCTGCATGTTCGCGTAGCCGTCGGCGGCGCGCACGTCGGTCCCGATCTGCGTCAGGCCCGAGCCGAGCGCGACGAGCACGGGTACCGCGAGGACGGCGGCCAGCTTGACCGGCAGCCGCCAATTCCGCCAGTCGGCGACGGCGGTCCGCCATTGCCTGCGCGTGCTGTTGTCGCCAGTCACCAAGCAGCCCCGGAGTTTCTTAAGGTCGATTCACCGCACAGCCAAAACCACACCGGCCTTTACGGCAGGCGGGGAAGGCTGCTGCGAGATAGTAGGTCGTGAACGCCCGAACGACAACGACCAGTCGTCCTGATCTCAACCGTTCGGCGGATCACACTATGTGAGAAATTTTCGAGAAACCCCGTTTACGCGGGTCGGAAGCCGCAGGTGTTAACAGATACGACACGCGCGGCGACACTCCGCACAGGCCGTTGGACAGCTGACCGGACGCGGTTACGCTGAGCGCCCGCAGCCGCCGTGCAGCCGCACGGGCCCGTGCCGCGAATCCGCGTGGAGGATTGATGACCAAGGCGTTTCCGCCACCGGTGGAATCCCGGTACCAGCGGGCGGACGCGCGGGGATTCGCCACTTTCGACGATCCCGCACCCGCTCTGCTCGTCGACGAGGACGGCAATCCGGATTACGTCGCGATTCAGCAGAGCGAGGATTTCCGGGAACTGCGCAGGCGCACCGCTCTGTTCGTCGTGCCCGCCATCCTGGGATTCCTCGCGTGGTACCTCGCGTACGTGGGCCTGTCCGCGTTCGCGCCCGACTTCATGGCCACCAGGGTGTTCGGCGTGGTCAACGTCGGCCTGCTGCTCGGACTGCTCCAGTTCGTCACCACCATCGCCCTGACCTTGGGCTACTCCCGATACGCCAGGCTCCGGCTGGACCCCAGGGTCGCCGCGGTCCGCGAGCTGACCGACGAGGACGGCATCTGATGGGCGCCAACACGGCGGTCAACCTGGGCGTGTTCGGCGTCTTCGTGCTGATCACGCTGTTCGTGGTGTACCGGGCGGGCGCCCGGAACGCGAGCGCGTCCGACTACTACGCCGCCGGGAGCAGCTTCACCGGCTCGCAGAACGGCGTCGCGCTCTCCGGCGACTTCCTTTCCGCCGCGTCCTTCCTGGGCATTTCCGGGAGCATCGCGGTGAACGGGTACGACGGGTTCCTGTACTCCATCGGCTGGGTCGTGTCCTGGTTGGTGGGGCTCATGCTCATCGCCGAGCGGCTGCGCAACACCGGCCGGTTCACCCTCGGGGACGTGCTGGCGTTCCGGATGCGCCAGCGGCCCGTCCGCGCGGCCACCGCCAACGTGACCCTCGTCATCTCGCTCTTCTACATGATCGCGCAGATGGCGGGCGCGGGCGCGCTCGTCTCGCTGCTGCTGGACGTGCAGAACGAGGCCGGGCAGGCGCTGGTCATCGCGGTCGTGGGCGTCGTCATGGTGCTGTACGTGCTGGTCGGCGGCATGAAGGGCACGACCTGGGTGCAGATCATCAAGGGCGTCCTGCTGCTGCTGTGCGTGACCATGCTGACGGTGTTCCTGCTCGGCAAGTTCGGCTTCAGCCTGTCGGCGCTGCTGGAGACCGCGAGCAGGCGCTCGCCGCTGGGCGACGAGGTGCTGGCGCCCGGCGCGCGCTACGGCGGCTCCGCGATCGCGCACCTGGACTTCATCTCGCTGGCGCTGGCGCTGGTGCTGGGCACCGCGAGCCTGCCGCACGTGCTGATGCGCTTCTACACCGTGCCGAACGCCCGCGAGGCGCGGCGCTCGGTGGTGTGGGCGACCTCGCTGATGGCCACGTTCTACCTGTGCACGCTGGTCATCGGGTTCGGCGCGCTGGCCCTGGTCGGCGAGGACTCGATCAGCAAGGCGCCGGGCGGGGAGAACTCGGCCGCGCCGCTGCTGGCGTTCCACATCGGCGGGACGGTGCTGCTGGGCATCGTGTGCGCGGTGGCGTTCGCGACGATCCTGGCGGTGGTGGCCGGTCTGACCATGACCGCGTCGGCCTCGTTCGCGCACGACGTGTACGCGAACGTCATCAAGCGCGGGCAGGCCGACCCGCGCTCCGAGGTGCGGGTCGCCCGGTTGACCGCCGTGGTGGTCGGCGTGCTGGCGATCGGCGGCGGCATCGTGGCCAACGGGCAGAACGTGGCGTTCCTGGTGGCGCTGGCGTTCGCGCTGGCCGCGTCGGCGAACCTGTCCACGATCGTGTACTCGATGTTCTGGAAGCGGTTCAACACCAACGGCACGCTGTGGGCGCTGTACGGCGGCCTGGGGTCGTGCGTGGTGCTGATCGCGTTCTCCCCCGCGGTGTCCGGGTCGCCGACGGCGATCTTCCCGCACGTGGACTTCCACTGGTTCCCGCTGGACAACCCCGGCCTGGTGTCGATCCCGCTGTCGTTCCTGTGCGGCTGGCTGGGGACGATCCTGTCCAAGGAGGAGGCGGACCCGGCGAAGCAGGCCGAGATGGAGGTCCGGTCGCTGACCGGGATCGGGTCCGGCTTGCAGCCCTGAGGTCCGCCCTGATCGGGTGAACGACCGGTGGCCCGCGCCTGACCGGGGCGCGGGCCACCGGTCGTTCCGGGGGCGGGGGCAGCGGGCCAGCGCGGCCCGGATCGCCGAGGCGAAGCGGAGCGGCGCGCCCGCGTCGGCCTGGCGGAAGCCCAGGGCGGGCTCGACCAGCTCCAGCTCCAGCAGCAGCGGGGCGCCGCCAGGGCCGGGGATCAGGTCGACCCGCGCGTACAGCAGCTCCGAGCGGCGCAGCCCGCAGCGGGCCGTGGCGGCGTCGAGGACGTCCTCGGCGAGGCGGCGGTACGCGGCGGGCGGCGCGGCCGGGCCCAGGCGCTCCAGGAGGTACAGGCCGGTCTCGTCGTAGACCGCGTCCTCGGTGAGCATCGGGCCCTTGGTGAACGCGTGCGAGTACCGGCCCGCGAAGAACACCAGCGCCGTCTCGCCCGCGCTGTCCACCCCGGACTGGTAGGGCTGCACCAGCGCGGGCGCGGCCAGCTCCGCCAGGTGCCGCTCGGCGGTCGCCACGTCGTTCGCGGCGATCCGCAGCGCGCCGCGCGAGCCCGCGCCCACGGTCGGCTTCACCACGAACTCGACGTCGCGCGGCCAGTCGGCGAACCCGGCGGTGGCCAGCGCGGTCGGCACCGCGGCGACCCCGTCCGAGGCCAGCGCGACCAGGTAGGTCTTGTCGATGTTCCAGCGGACCACGTGGGCCGGGTTGGCCAGCGCGGGCGTGGAGTCGACCCAGGACAGGAACGCGTCCAGCTTCTCCGGGTAGTCCCACGGGCTGCGCAGGACCACCAGGTCGGCGGCGGCGCCCTCGTCCGGGCCGTCCCATACCGAGAAGCCCGCGTGCACGCCCAGGTCGGCCAGCGCCTCGACCAGGGGCGCGTCGTCGACGTCGCCGTCGGGCAGCAGCCCGCAGGTGCTGAGGACCACCTTCACCGGCGAGCCATCTTCCTGCGGTGCTCGGGGCCGATCTTCAGCGCCTCGGTGGTCTCGCGGTCCCACTCGGCCGCGTCCAGGTCCGCGACGGCCGCCACGACCTTCTCGGCGGTCTCGACGTCGGGCAGGACCACGTCGCCCATGGCGCCGTCCGCGCCGACCAGCACGACGCGCGCGCCCGCCCGCCCGATGTTCTCCACGACGGCGCGGGACGGCTTGCCGTGGGCCGCCACGAAAGCCGACGCCGCCCGGACGCCTCCAGCGATCTTCTTGTCCTCTGCCACGCACGCCAGGGTAGGTGCTGCGGGTAATTTCCGTGCACGTGACCGAATCCACGACCCACGCGCAGCTCGTCGACGGCTTCCTCCGCTGGCACTTCGACGCGAACCCAGGTTCGGCGGCCATGCTCGGCTCGCTCGACCACGACCGGACGCTCGGCGACTTCACCGCCGAGTCCTTCCTCGCCCAGGAGCGGGAGGCCCTGACCTGGCTCGACCGGTTCAGCGAGGCCACCCCGACCGACCCCGCCGACGCGGTGGACCGGGCGCTGGTGGTGTCGGTGCTGCGCGGGGCGCGCGCCAAGGCCGAGTGGCCGTCGTGGCGGCGCGACCCGTCCGTGTACACCGGCGCGGTGCTGTTCCCGCTGTTCTCGGCGTTCCTGCACCGGCTGCGGCCCGAGGCGGAGCTGGTCGGGTCGGTGCTGGCCAGGCTCGCCGAGGTGCCCTCGGTGCTGGCGGCGTGCCGGGCGAACCTGTCGCCGGAGCTGGCCGCGCCGAAGATCGTGCTGCGGGGCGCGGCGCAGGCCCGCGCCGGGCGGGCGTTCCTGACCGGGACGCTGCCGTCCGAGGTGTCCGACCCGGACCTGCGGGCGCGGGTCGCCGAGGCGGCCGAACCGGCGGCGGCGGCGTTCGACGAGCTGGCGGCGTTCCTGGAGTCGTTCGCGGAGACCGCGCGCGGCGACTGGCGGATGGGCGAGGCGCTGTACTCGCGGCTGCTGACCGAGCAGGAGCTGCTCGGCTACGGGGCCTCGGAGCTGCACGAGCGCGGCCGGTCCGCGTACGCGGAGCTGGAGGCCGAGATGCGGGCGCTGGCCGGGGCCGACGACTGGCACTCGGTGATGCTCGCGCTGCAGGAGGACCACCCGCCGACGCCGGAGGCGATGCGCGCCGAGTACGAGGCGGAGACGCGGCGGGCGCGGGAGTTCCTCGTCGAGCGGGGGCTGGTGACGCTGGCCGACGGCGAGGAGTGCCGGGTGGTGCCCTCCCCCGCGTTCCAGCGGCCGGTGCTGTCGGTGGCCTCGTACATGCAGCCGCCGCCGCTGACCGCCTCGCGGCTCGGGCACTTCTTCGTGCCCACCCCGCCCGAGGCGTTCACCGCCGACCAGGTCGTGCAGCGGCTGCGCACCAACTCGCGGTCGCAGCTGGCCACGATCGCGGTGCACGAGGCGTACCCCGGCCACCACTGGCACCTGTCGTGGCTGGCGGCGCAGGACCGGACCGTGCGCAAGGTGTTCCGGACGCCGTACTTCTCCGAGGGCTGGGCGCTGTACTCGGAGAAGCTGCTGCGCGAGGAGGGGTACTTCACCGAGCGGGCGCAGGAGCTGGCGCACGTGGAGGCGCGGCTGTTCCGGGCGGCGCGGATGGTGGTGGACACGGCGCTGCACTGCGGCGACATGAGCGTGGCGCAGGCCGAGGAGTTCATGGTGACCAAGGCGTCGCTGACGCCGGGCACCGCCGAGGGCGAGGTGACGCGGTACTGCGCGTGGCCGACGCAGGCGCCGTCCTACCTGACCGGCGCGCTGGAGATCGAGCGGATCCGGGGCGAGTACCTGGCCGAGGGGCGCGGGACGCTGCGGGAGTTCCACGACCTGATCGCCGGGTCGGGCGCGCTGCCGCTGGGGTTGGCGCGGCAGGTCGTGCTGGGGCGGTAGTACCGGTGGGTGGGACCGGTGGTCGCGCGGGAACAGCGCGACCGCCGGTCGCGCTGGAGGGCGTGGAGCCGGGTTCGCGCGGCGGGATCGAGCGAGCGCGGTCGTTGCAGGAGCGGTGCTGAGAGCTGAGGAGGTGCGGTAATGCCCAAGGCGGTCCTGGTTCGCGCGCACGGCGGGTCCGACGCGCTGGAGCACGCCGAGGTCGGGCCACTGGAGGCGGGCGCCGGGCAGGTGCTGGTCGACGTGGCCGCGGCGGGGGTCAACTACATCGACACCTACCACCGGTCCGGGTTGTACCCGGTGCCGCTGCCGTTCGGGCTGGGCCAGGAGGGATCGGGCCGGGTGCGGGCGGTCGGCGAGGGCGTCGACGGGGTCGCGGTGGGCGACCGGGTGGCCTGGTACTCGGCGCCGGGCAGCTACGCCGAGCAGGTCGTGCTGCCCGAGGCCTCGGTGGTGCCGGTGCCCGAGGGGGTGTCGGACGAGGTGGCGGCGGCGCTGCTGCTCCAGGGGTTGACCGCGCACTACCTGGTCGCGTCGACCTACCCGGTGCAGGCGGGTGACGCGGTGCTCGTGCACGCGGCGGCGGGCGGGGTCGGGCTGCTGCTGACCCAGCTGGCGAAGGCGCGCGGCGGGCGGGTGATCGCGACGGTGTCCACCGACGCGAAGGCGGAGCTGGCGCGCGGGGCGGGCGCGGACGAGGTGGTCCGGTACGACCGGGAGGACTTCGCCGCGCGGGTGCGCGAGCTGACCGGCGGCGAGGGCGTGGCGGCGGTGTACGACGGCGTCGGGCGCAGCACGTTCGACGGCAGCCTGGCCAGCCTGCGCGTGCGCGGGGTGCTGGCGCTGTACGGCGCGGCGAGCGGCCCGGTGCCGCCGGTGGACCCGCAGCGGCTGAACGCGGCCGGGTCGGTGTTCCTGACCCGGCCGACCCTGGCCGCGCACGTGCTCGACGCCGAGGAGCGCGCGTGGCGGACCGGGGAGCTGTTCGACGCGGTGCTGGGCGGGAAGCTGGACGTGCGGATCGGCGGCCGGTACCCGCTGGCGGACGCGGCTCGGGCGCACGACGACCTGGAGGGGCGCAAGACCACCGGGAAGCTGCTGCTGATCCCGTGACGGGCTGATCCGT
>NZ_JBQGCX010000684.1:0-3525 GCF_052038725.1 Actinosynnema sp. | reverse complement strand
GCCGACCAGCATCCCGCCCTCCCCGGTCGTGATCAGCTTCGTCGCCTGGAAGCTGAACGCGGTGAGGTCGGCGAGGCTGCCGACCGGACGACCGCGGTGGAGGGCGCCGAGGGCGTGGGCCCCGTCGTCGAGCACGGCGAGACCGTGCTCGCGGGCGATCGCCGCCACGGCGTCCACCCGGCAGGGATGGCCTGCGTAGTGCACCGGGACGATCACCGCGGTCCGGGGGGTGATCGCGGCCCCCACCCGGTCGGGGTCGATCGTCAACGTGATCGGGTCGACGTCGACCAGGACCGCCCGTGCGCCGGTGCGCTCGATGGCGTTCACCGTGGCGGGGCAGGTGAGCGCGGTGGTGATGACCTCGTCACCGGCGCCGACGCCCAGCGCGAGCAGAGCCAGGTGCAGTGCCGCGGTGCCCGAGGACGTCGCGGTGGCCGCAGGGGCTCCGACCCGCTCAGCGAACAGCGACTCGAACCGCTCAGCCCTGGGACCGGGCGCCACCCACCCGGACGTGAGGGTGGCGGTGACCTCGGCGATCTCCTCGGCTCCCAGCGAGGGGCGGAAGAACGGCACGACACCGGTCACGTCGGCCCTCCCGCCGCCCGGTAGGCGTCGAGCACCAGGGCGTGCGCCTCCTCGCGGGACGCGCCGAGCGGCAGGTCGACGGTCCCCTCGGGGAGCAGTTCCCCGTACAGCTCCGCCATCCGGTCCTGGTGCTCGACGAAGGCGGCCCGCTCGTCCACCACCGGCCGGTAGTCCGCGCCGCAGAGGTGACTGCCCAACGACTGCCCCGCCGCGAGACGCCTGCGCAGCGTCTCGCGCCCGGTGCAGCGGACGTGCAGCACCAGGTCGGGCTCTGGGGCGAAGCGGAAGCACTCCCTGATGTGCTCCAGGGAAATCCCCCTGATCACGCCCCTGGCCATGGTCGAGTAGTGGTACCTGTCGGAGATCACGACGCCCCCGGCTGCCAGCACCTCCCCCAACCCGCTCTCCCAGCGGTGCGCGAGGTCCGCGGCCTCCATCAGCACCAGTGCCTGCGGACCGAGCCGGTCGCGGATCTTGAGGTCGGTGATCGTCGCGCCCAGGGGAGTGGAGGAGTTCCACGACGTCCTGGTCGGCACGACACCGCGCGCGACGAGCCACTCGGCCAGCAGTCCGGCCTGCGTGCTCTTGCCGCTGGAGTGCAGTCCTTCGAACACGATCAACACGGTGCCTCCCCCGTGACCGGGGTCAGCTTGAGCAGGCCGGGGTACAGGTGCCCGGTCCGCGCCTGGTCCAGGCGCACGTGCTCGACCTCGACCCCGTCGATCCGGTACTCGCGCAACGCGCGGCCGGTGTCCTGGTCCACGGGGCGCAGGTGCCGGGGGTCGACCTCCTGGACGATCAACGAGGGCGCGGTCGCGGTGGTGTTCTTGCCGCCTCGCTGGGCGGAGCCGGGTCGGGGGTTCGCGCCCAGGGCGAACGGCGCGGGCGCCAACCGCCACACGTGCCCCTTGCTGGCGGAGATCAGGTCTCCCCGCTCCTGCCACGGGCTGATCGGGGTGTCCTCGGTGGTGCTGAGCCCCTTGAACAGCACCAGTGCCCGTCCCTGGTTGATGGCGGGGCCCGTGTCGAGGGTGAACTGGCGGGAGAAGAACAGCGAGGCGGGCAGACCGGCCCCCAGGAGGGCGCGGGCGTAGTCGGCGACCAGGGGCAGCACCTCGTGCCGGATGTGCTCGGCTGCCGTCGGATCGGTCTCGGCCAGCGCCTTTCCCCTCGCGCGGAGGATGCCCAGCACCCCGGCGACGTCGCGCGGTGTCGCGTCCGGGAGCTCCTCGCGGCGACCGCGTCCGAGGCGGCGCTTGTGCTCCAACAGCGCGTTCAGCAGGAAGCGGGTGGAGTCCTGGTAGCCGGACTTCCTGCGGTCGGTGGCGGGGTAGATGTTCAGGGTGTGGACGGACCCGTCGGCCGCGAACAGGGGGTCGACCGCGTAGTAGGCGCCGTCCGCGTTCTCCAACCGCCAGACGAGGACCCGACGTGCGGCGGTGGCCGACTGGGCGATGAGCTCTTGCGCGGGTCGTCCGGTCGAGCGCGCGTCGGTCAGCAGCAGGTAGGGCGAGCCATCACGGGAGAACACCGGTTCGGGGGAGGCCGTGATGTCGCGCCTGCCGAGCAGGTTGACGCTCAGCGCGGTCACCTCGGCCGTCTCCGGTGGCCCGGATCGTTCCGAGGAGACCAGCAGGTGCGGTCCGACGCGCAGCACGTGGCGGCCGTCGACCTCGCTCTCCTCCACCTCCGCTCGCACGGCCAAGGGGCGGAACCGGAACTCCGCCGACAGTGATTCCCTGTTCAGGCCGCGCCGTTCCAGCAGCACCCGGTAGGTCCGCAGCGTGGTGGCCAGGTCCGCGACGAACTGCGCGCGACTGGTCTCGCCCCGCCGCTGCGCGGCCTCCGTCCAGCCCGCGGTGAAGGGCGTGATCGACAGGCGGAGCCCGGCGATCCCGTCGTGGAGCTGCTCGGCGACGCGGCGGTGCACCCGGACCAGGTCCTCGTTGTGCTCGGAGAACCCGACAGTGGTCATCCGCACCGTGCAGCCGAGCACGTCGCGCGCCAGCGCCACGTACTCGTCCAGGTGGAGGTAAGAGCCGATGTCGTTGTCCAGGTAGGGGAAGAGAACACGAGGCTTGTGCTCGCGCCCTCCGCCGAGCCCGCTGCCGCGCTCGGCGGTCACCGCGCCCAGTGCGGCGAAGAGGTCACGCAGCCCGGTGCGGCTGAACTGCCAGACGTCGGTCCCGGCGTGCTGGCTGCAGAACGCGCAGCGGTTGAAGCAGCCGACCTGGGGCTGGAAGTACTGGATCCGGGTCAGCGCCTCCTCCGGGAGCTGCCTGAGCTGCTCGGCGATGTCCCGCCTGCGCTCGACCCGCTCCTCGGGCAGCGAGCGCTCGTCGGGGAGCAGGAACGCCTCGGCGCCCACGTCGAGGTCAACCACGGCTGCCCCTTCCGGACAGGGACGCGCGGACCGCCCCGACCACGCGGGTCACGTCCTCGTCGGTCATCGCCGGGTAGCAGGGCAGCGACAGCTCCTCGTCCGCCGCGCGGTCGGTGACCGGCAACGCGTCGGCGCCCGCGAGCCGCTGGTAGCGGCTGAGCCGGTGGACCGGGGTGAAGTGGACCGAGGTGTCGATGCCCGCCTCGGCCAGCCTGGCCGCCAGCGCGCCACGATCGATCAACGCCGACTCGGGGCGCACGCGCACCGCGAAGAGGTGCCAGGAGGACCTGACCTCTTCGCTCTCGACGGGCAGCACCAGGCCCGGTAGGCCGGCGAGCTCGTGCAGGTAGCGCTGGGCTATCAGACGGCGGCGGGCGTTGAACTCCGGCAGCCTCCTCAACTGGTGCACGCCCAGGGAGGCCGTGATGTCCGACATGACGTACTTCAGGCCGGGTTCCACGACGTCGTACCGCTCGGTCGTCCGGTTGCCGTGCCGCTGCCACACCCCGCGGTCGATGCCCTGCCGGGACAGCACCCTGGCCCGGTCGACGAGGTCG
>NZ_JBQGCX010000683.1:0-4194 GCF_052038725.1 Actinosynnema sp. | reverse complement strand
CCCGCGCGCGCAGGGTGTCGGCGCGGGCCGGGGGAGGGCCGGAGGCGCCGGTCGACGCAGGGGAGCCCGTGCGCGCGGCGCCGGTGATGGTGGGGTGGGCCGGGTGATCCGCGTCCGCGTGCGACGCGCTCGTCCCGGTCGTGCCAGCCCCGATCGTGTCCGCGCCCGCCGTGGTCGACCCGATCGTGCTCGCCCCGGCCGTGCCCGCGCCGATCCCGCCTCCACCCGCCGCGCCCGTCCCGATCGCGTCCGTCCCGATCGTGTCCGCCTCGGCCGCGTCAGCCGAGGCCCGCGCCGCGTCCGGTCCCTCCCGGTGCTGCCGGGGCACGTCCACGTCCTGCGGTGGCACGACCCCCGCCCGCTCCTCCCGCCGCGCCCGGCTCGTGCCCGTGCCCGCCCGCGCGCCGCCCGAGCGCTGCCCGCCCTCCCGGCGTCCGCCCTCTCGGTGTCCGCCTTCCCGGCGTCCGTCCTCCCAGGACCCGTCCGCTTCCGGCATGGCCCGACCTCCTCGCCCGTCGTGAAGTCCGACCCCCGCCGCGTACCCGGCCCGGACGAGCGGAAACGGCCGTTCAGCCGACCGTGATCACCCCTGCGGGTGACCTCGTGCAGCGCACCTCCCGGTTCGCGGTCGCCGCCGCGCCGGTCAGGCACTCGCCCAGCACGCCGTGCCCGGCCGCCGACGGGTGCCACGACTCCTGGCAGGTCTGGAACAGGTCGGCGCAGGTGCGCGCGATCCGCTGGATGTCGATCTTGTCCTTGCCCGCCAGGTCGGTCACCGGCACCCCGCTCGGCCCGTCCTGCAACCGGATCGGCGTGGCCAGCGCGCCCGCCGGGCTCGCGTCGGTCTCGCACAGCCGCGCCCCGTCGAACGCCCGCTGCACGTCCAGCAGCACCAGGTCCGCGCCCGGCCGCTCGGCGGACAGGGTGGCGTGCACGTCCCGCACCAGCGCGCCCAGGCCAGCCGAGAACGCGTGGCCGGGGGACAGGCTCGCCCGGTGGATCGGGCAACCCGCGGCGTACCGCTCCGCGCCCAGCGCCCGGAACTTGTCCCTGGTGTCGTCGCGGCCGTCCTCCGAGTGGTAGCGGGCGGCCAGGTCGGTGGGCAGCGGGTTCGTGTAGTCCTGGAGCACCACCCGGTGCCTGCCGTCCGCGTCGACCTCGTCGAGCACGTCCAGCACCTGCCGCACCGCCGCGACCGTCTCGGCCGTGGCGGCGGCCAGCTGCGCCGGGGTGGCCAGGTCGGCCGGGTAGCAGGGCTGCTGCGGCACGTCGCCCGCCCAGAACTCCCACCAGCCGGTCCAGGCGTCCGCGATGAACCGGTTCGCGCACAGCTCGGCGACCTGGCCGAAGGTGAACGAGCTGTTGTTGGAGCCGAGGCCGATCAGCACCAGGTCGACGTCGCCGGTGCGGGCGGTGGCGCGCAGCTGGTCGAGCTGGGAGGCGACGGAGCGGCCGTTCGGGCGGGACGCGGACGGCGCGGCGACGTCCTGGGGCCTGCCGCCGGAGCAGGCCAGGTTCACCCGCTGGGTGATGCCGGGGAGGTCGGCGCGGAACAGGGAGGCGTTCGCGGAGCGGTGGCAGAAGAACGCGTTGGCGTTCGGCGCGGACCAGCCGGGAAAGGCCTGCGGGGTTCCGCTCAGGTCGGTGACGGGGAGGTAGTCGCCCGCCCCCTCGCCGCTCACGAAGCTGTCGCCGAGCGCGACGGCGGTGGGCGGCAGCGCTGCGGGCCTGGCTGTCGCAGGCGGGACTAAGGCGCAGGTGAGCAGGGCTGCGAGCGCGGCGGCCAGCGGGCCGGTCCTGCGGAGGCGCACGGGGATCTCCTCGAGGGTGGGAAATTGATTCCCGATCGATCCGAGCACGATTCCGGTTCGGCGGTCAAGAAAGTCGGCAGATTTGCGGGAAAGCCTTTTCGGGGCCGTTCCCGACTGAGGGAAGGGTTTTCCCTGAGGGTTTCGAGGACCGTTCGACGGGTACGCGGGGTGGTCCGATGCCGTGTTGCTGATACGGCAAAAAACTTTGCTGCTCGCGCATGAACGGAGGCACAGTCGTCGGCATGGAGAACACGGGTGGGACGCAGGAGCACGACGTCGTGGTCATCGGTGGCGGGGCCGCCGGGCTGAGCGGGGCGGTGGCGCTGGCGAGGTCGCGACGCAGCGTCCTGGTGATCGACTCGGGGGCGCCGCGCAACGCGCCCGCCGAGCACATGCACAACTTCCTCTCCCGCGACGGGCTGCCGCCGCGGGAGCTGCTCGCCCTCGGTCGCGACGAGGTCGTCTCGTACGGGGGCAAGGTGGTGTCCGGGCTGGTCAGCGCGGTGGAAAGGGACGGGGACGGGTTCCTGGTGCGGGCCTCCTCGGGGGTGGTGCGGGCGCGGAAGGTGCTGGTCGCCACCGGGCTCGTGGACGTGCTGCCCGACGTGCCGGGGCTGCGCGAGCGGTGGGGGCGGGACGTGCTGCACTGCCCGTTCTGCCACGGCTGGGAGGTGCGCGACCAGCGCATCGGCGTGCTGGCGACCGGGCCCATGGCGGCGCACCAGGTGATGCTGTTCCGGCAGCTCAGCGACCGGGTGGTGCTGCTGCGGCACACCGGGCCCGCGCTCGGCGAGCTGGCCGAGGAGCAGGTGCGGGCGCGCGGGGTCGAGACCGTCGACGGGGTCGTGGAGCAAGTCGTGAGCGTGGCCGACCGGCTCGTCGGGGTGCGGCTGGCGGGCGACCGGGACGTGGCGCTGGACGCGCTCGTCGTCGCCCCGAGGTTCGTGGCGCGGGCCGACTTCCTCGCGCCGCTCGGGCTGCACCCGGTGGACGAGGTGCGGGACGGGCACGTGATCGGCTCGGCGGTGCCGTCCGGTCCGGCCGGGGCCACGGCGGTGCCGGGGGTGCGGATCGCCGGGAACGCCACCGACCTGTCCGGGCAGGTCATCACGTCTGCGGCGGCCGGGCTGATGGCCGGGGCGGCGCTGAACGGGGAGCTGGTGACCGAGGAGACGGCGGCGGCCGTGGCGGCGCTGCGCGAGCCGTTCTCGCACGAGGCGGAGCGGCGGCTGGCCGAGGTCGTCGCGGGCGGACGTCAGCACGGGCTGTGACCGGGCGTGGTGGGGGTCCGACCGATCGTCGGACCCCCACCTGGGTCAACCGGCGGATCAGATGTCGCGGAAGGTGCTGATCTCCGCGCCGAGCTGGTTGAGCCGCTCGGCCAGCTGCTCGTAACCCCGGTTGATCACGTACACGTTGCGCAGCACCGACGTGCCCTTCGCGGCCAGCATCGCCAGCAGCACCACGACGGCCGGGCGCAGCGCGGGCGGGCAGATCACCTCGGCGCCGGACCAGTGCGTGGGGCCCTCGACGTACACCCGGTGCGGGTCCATCAGGGTGACCTTCGCGCCGAGCTTGGTCAGCTCGGTCAGGTACAGCGCGCGGGTCTCGGACACCCAGTCGTGGCTCAGGGTCGAGCCCTGCGCGACGGCCGCGATCAGCGCGAAGAACGGCAGGTTGTCGATGTTCAGGCCGGGGAACGGCATCGGGTGGATCTTGTCGATGGGCGCGTGCAGCGCGGACGGGCGCACGACCAGGTCGACCAGGCGGGTGCGGCCGTTGGCGGCCGGGTACTCGTCGGTGCGGTCGTAGTCCAGGCCCATCTCCTCCAGCAGCGCCAGCTCGATCTCCAGGAACTCGATCGGCACGCGCTGGACGGTGATCTCGGACGAGGTGACGATCGCGGCGGAGATCAGGCTCATCGCCTCGATCGGGTCCTCGGAGGGGGCGTAGTCGATGTCCCGGTCGACCGCGCCGACGCCGTGCACGGTCAGCGTCGTGGTGCCGACGCCCTCGATGCGCACGCCCAGCTCGGTCAGGAAGAAGCACAGGTCCTGGACCATGTAGTTCGGGCTGGCGTTGCGGATGACCGTCGTGCCCTCGTGGCGGGCCGCCGCCATCAGCGCGTTCTCGGTCACCGTGTCACCCCGCTCGGTGAGCACGATCGGGCGCTTGGGGGCGACGGTGCGGTCCACCTCGGCGTGGTAGCTGCCCGCGGCGGCCTTGACCTCCAGCCCGAACGGGCGCAGCGCCACCATGTGCGGCTCGACCGTGCGCGACCCGAGCGCGCAGCCGCCGGCGTAGGGCAGCTCGAAGCGCTCCTCGTGGTGCAGGAGGGGGCCGAGCAGCATGATGATGCTGCGGGTGCGGCGGGCGGCGTCGA
>NZ_JBQGCX010000682.1:0-5011 GCF_052038725.1 Actinosynnema sp. | reverse complement strand
GCCGAGCGCGCGGCCCGCCTTGAGCAGGCGCGCGAGGGCTTCCCGGACGTGGCCGCCCGCCGCGCCCACCTGCTCGCCCTCGCCGACGCGCTGGACGAGCTGGCCCGCGAGCGCGCCGAGGTGGCGGGCGCGGCCGAGCGCCTGGCGCAGCTGGAGGACGAGGTGGCCGCGCAGGCCGCGGAGGCCGGGTTCGCGAGCCCGGACGACGCGCGCGACGCCGTCCGCACCCCCGGCCGGATCGCCGAGCTCGACCGCCAGGTCCGGGTGGTCGACGACGCCCGCGCCGCCGCCGAGGCGGTGCTCGCCGAGCACCCCGGCGTCGACCCGTCCACCGAGGTGGACGCGGACGGCGCCGAGCAGCGGTTCCGCGCGGCGGGCCGGGAGGCCGAGGAGGCCGCCACCGCGGCGAGCGCGGCGACCGACCGGGCGACCCGCGCCGAGGAGCTGGCCGGTCGGCTGCGGACGGCGTGGGCGCGGCTGGAACCGGTGGAGGCCGAGCACCGCGAGCTGGACGCCTTCACCGACGTGATCAACGGCCGGGGCCAGAACACCGAGAGCATGACCCTGCGCACGTACGTGCTGGCCGCGAAGCTGGAGGAGGTCGCGGTCGCGGCGAGCGAGCGCCTGGACCGGATGAGCCAGGGCCGCTACCGCTTCGTGCACTCCACCGAGGCGGGCCCGCGCGGCGCCAGGGGCGGGCTGGGGCTCGACGTGCTCGACGACTACTCCGGCCACCGCAGGCCCGCGAAGACGCTCAGCGGCGGCGAGTCGTTCCTGGCCTCGCTGGCGCTCGCGCTGGGCCTGGCCGACGTGGTGTCGCAGGGCGCGGTGCTGGACACGCTGTTCGTCGACGAGGGGTTCGGCACGCTCGACGCCGACACCCTCGACCTGGTCATGAACACCCTGGACGACCTGCGCGCGGGCGGCCGGGTGGTGGGGCTGGTGTCGCACGTGGAGGAGCTGCGGCAGCGCATCCCGACCCGCCTGAGGGTCAGGAAGGCGCGCGCCGGGTCCACCCTGGAGGTGACCACGGCGTAGGCGGGGGCGCGGGCCCCCGCCCGCGCCTCACCCCTCGTGCGCCAGCAGCCAGCGCTTCGCGTCCACGCCCCACCGGAAGTTCCCGATCGCCCCGCCCGTGCGCACCACCCGGTGGCACGGCACGAACAGCGCCGCCGCGTTCCTCGCGCACGCCGTGGCCGCCGCCCGCACCGCCGCCGGTCGCCCGGCCAGCTCCGCGTACCGCGCGTAGCTCACCGGCTGCCCGGCCGGGACGAGCCGCAGCGCGTCCCACGCCTGCTCCGTGAACGCCCCGGCGCGCTGCCGCACCGGCACCTCGGCGACCGCGCCCAGCTCACCCGAGTGGTAGGCCCGCACCGCCCTCGTCACCTCCCCGAGGTCCCGCCGCTCCTTGATCTCCTCCGGCTTCAACGACGCCGACACCTGCGGCATCAGCTCGTCCAGCGACGCGGTCCAGCCGCTCGCCAGCACCGCGCCGTCACCCGCCACCACGGCGGTGAACGGGCCGATGGGGGTGTCCACGGTGGACGTGAACGCGGTCACGCTGTCCTCCTGCTTCGCTCGTTCGAGTCACTTCGCCCGGTCAGGCCATCCCGCTCGCGCGGACCCAGCGCGCCCAGGTGCACGGCCGCGTAGGAGCGCCACGGCCGCCACGCGGCCCCGCCCGCCACCAGCGGCACGTCCGGCGCCCCCAGCACCCGCGCGACGACCCGCCGCGCGACCGCCTCGCCGACGCCGGGGAACGCGGTCAGCTCGGCCAGCAGCCCGTCCGGGTCCCGACCCACGTCCACCACCAGCTCCCCGCTGGCCAGCGCCCGCCCGACCGGGGTGTCCACGGCCGCCGGGTACAGGTGGGTCACCGCCCCGTCCGGGTGCTCCAGCGCCTCCCCCGCCTCCCGGTGCCCCAGCTCCCGCAGCAGCGTCTCAGCCCCGTCCACGCTGCCCGGCACCCGCGCCCCCGGTCGGGCCGCGACCAGCCCGCGCAGCGCCGGGTCGGCCCCGAGCACCGCGTCCACGGCCTGCGGGTCGGCGTCCAGGTCGAGCAGCCGCCGCACCCGGCTCACCGCCGTCCCCAGGTCCCGCAGGTCGCCCAGCCGGAGGGAGCACAGCACGTGCCCGTCACGGGGGGTGAGCGCGACGGTGGCCGGGCCGTGCGGCAGCCGGAGCGAGCGCCGGTAGGTCCCGCCGTCGACCTCCTCCACGCCGGGCACCGCCTCGGCGCGGAAGAACGCCAGCAGCCCGGCGGCGTCGAACGGCGGCCGGTAGGGCAGCCGCAGCTCGATCCGCCCGGCCGCCCCCGAGGTCCTGCGCGCCTCGCGCAGCCGTGAGGGCGTGGCCGCGAACACCGCCCGGATCGTGTCGTTGAACTGCCGCACCGACGCGAACCCGGCCGCGAACGCCACGTCCGCGAACGCCAGGTCGGTGGTCTCGATCAGCAGCCGCGCCGAGTGCGCCCGGTGCGCCCGCGCCAGCGCCAGCGGCCCGGCGCCCAGCTCGACGGACAGCACCCGCGACAGGTGCCGCTCCGAGTAGCCGAGCCGCGCGGCCAACCCCGGCACGCCGTCGCGCTCCACGACCCCGTCCCCGATGAGCCGCACGGCCCGCGCCGCCAGGTCCGCCCGCAGGTTCCACTCGGGCGACCCCGGAACGGCGTCCGGCAGGCACCTGCGGCACGCCCGGTAACCGGCGGACTGGGCCGCGGCGGCGGTCGGGTAGAACTCGACGTTGCGCCGCTTGGGCGTGGTCGCGGGGCAGGACGGGCGGCAGTAGATGCGCGTGGTGCGCACGGCGGTGATGAAGCACCCGTCGAAGCGGGCGTCGCGGGAGGCCACCGCCCGGTAGGCGCGTTCGGCGTCGAGGAGCACGCACCCACTGTGCCGCAGCCCGCGCCGCACCTCTCGCGGGAATCGGACGCGGGGGCGCTGCGCGTAGACTCACGCCCCGTGAGTTTGACCCTCGGTATCGTCGGCCTGCCCAACGTCGGCAAGTCCACCCTGTTCAACGCCCTCACGCGCAACGACGTGCTCGCGGCGAACTACCCGTTCGCCACGATCGAGCCGAACGTCGGCGTGGTGCCGTTGCCGGATGCCAGGCTGGGCAAGCTGGCGGAGGTCTTCGGCTCCGAGCGCGAGGTGCCCGCCGTGGTGTCGTTCGTCGACATCGCGGGCATCGTCAAGGGCGCCTCCGAAGGCGCGGGCCTCGGCAACAAGTTCCTCGCGAACATCCGCGAGGCCAACGCGATCTGCCAGGTCGTCCGCGTGTTCGACGACTCGGACGTGATCCACGTCGACGACCGCGTCGACCCGGTCGCGGACATCGAGACGATCAACACCGAGCTGGTGCTGGCCGACCTCCAGACCCTGGAGAAGGCCATCCCGAGGTTGGAGAAGGAGGCGCGGACCCAGAAGGACCGCCGCCCCGCGCTGGAGGCCGCGCAGAAGGCCCGCGAGATCCTCGACGCCGGGCGCACCCTGTTCTCCGCGCAGGCCGAGGTCGACGGCGAGCTGCTGCGCGAGCTGAGCCTGCTCACCACCAAGCCGTTCCTGTACGTGTTCAACGCCGACGAGGGCGTGCTCACGAACGAGGCGAGGGTGAAGGAGCTGCGCGAGCTGGTCGCGCCCGCCGACGCGGTGTTCCTCGACGCCAAGGTCGAGGCCGAGCTGCTGGAGCTGGACGAGGAGTCGGCGCGCGAGCTGCTGGAGTCGATCGGCCAGCACGAGCCGGGCCTGCACGCGCTGGCCCGCGCGGGCGTCCACACCCTGGGCCTGCAGACCTACCTGACGGCGGGCCCGAAGGAGGCGCGCGCCTGGACGATCCCCCAGGGCGCGACCGCCCCGCAGGCCGCGGGCGTGATCCACACGGACTTCGAGCGCGGGTTCATCAAGGCCGAGGTCGTGTCGTTCGCGGACCTCGTGGAGACCGGCTCGATGGCTGCCGCGAAGGCGGCGGGCAAGGTCCGCATGGAGGGCAAGGAGTACGTGATGGCCGACGGGGACGTGGTCGAGTTCCGGTTCAACGTCTGAGGACTTCCGCGGCCCTCCGGGGCGCGTCGAAATCCCTCTCGGGAAACCGGGGCTCTTGTTCCTCGGGAATGGGAACGCCGGGAAGCTGTGCAGCTTCCCGGCGGTTTCCCGTTTCAGCCCGGCCTGCTCACCTGTTGCCGACGTCGACGACGCCCACGCCGCCGATGCGGGTGCCGGGGCGCGTCGCGCCGTCCTGGCGCACGAGGGTGCCGAACCGCCACGGGAAGCTCTGGGTGTCGGTGGTGTTCGGCGGGGTCACCAGGATCGTGTCGGGCGTCCAGTGCGAGGTGCCCTCGGCGACGTCCGAGCCCAGGAAGACGAGCTGCGCGTTGGTGCTCTCACCGGGCGCGAGGCTGATGGGCTTGATCGGGTCGTCGTTGCGGACCAGGTCCCAGGTCTCGCCGCTGCCCTTCCGGAACTGGACGCCGGGGAAGCCCTGCAGCGTACAGCGGGTCGTGGAGTCGTTGCGGAAGAGCAGCTGCAGGGTCTTCTGGTCGGGCGAGCCGCCCCGGTGCGGGAAGTCGACGCCGATCCCGGCCTCGGCGGTGGCGCACAGCTCCTCGCCGCTCGCGGGCTCGGCGCCGTTGGACCTCAGCGCGTCGGCGCCGCCGGAGACCCTGGTGCCGCCCGCTGCGGACCGCGGCTCGGCTGAGGAATCGGCGGCCGGGGTGGCTGAGGAGGCGGTGGCGGGCGCGGAGGAGGCGGCCCCGGTGGTCTGGCCGGGCGAGCAGGCGGACAGCGCGCCGAACGCGGCCAGCGCGGCGACGGTGGTGGCGCCGCGGACGACCCGCTTGGTGTTCGTGCGCATTCTCAATCCCCTCGATTCACTCTTCGCTGTTTTCCCCTTGCACGAGTAGAGATGTTCGAGTCCCCAATGGGGATGTCTCCCTGTGAAACAGATCACAGCGGGACAACCTGATTTTGCGCTGCCCGTCCTGACCGCGAATTCAATTCCCAAACATTGATTCGCG
>NZ_JBQGCX010000681.1:0-2582 GCF_052038725.1 Actinosynnema sp. | reverse complement strand
GGGGACGACGATGACTGAGCGGGTGGTGGGCGGTGGCTGGGGGGACGGTGGCCTGGGGGACGGTGGCCCAGGGGGCGGTGGCCCAGGGGGCGGCCGTCCGGAGGTCGAGCGCTCGCAGGCCGGCGGCTCGCAGGCTGGCCGCTCGCAGACCGGACGCGCGCAGGCCGGCGGCTCAGAGGCTGGCCGCTCGCAGGCCGGCGGCTCGGAGGCGGGCCGCGCGCAGACCGACCGCCTGCGGACCGGTCGCTTGCAGACCACGCCCGCGCAGACCGTCGGCCCGTTCCACGCCGTCGCCCTGCCGTGGGCGGACGGGCCCCACGCCGTCGCCGAGGGCGCGCCGGGCGCGTTCTGGATCACCGGGACCGTGCGCGACGGGGCTGGCGAGCCGGTCGCCGACGCGGTCGTGGAGACCTGGCAGGCCGACCCGGACGGCCGGTTCGACCACCCCGACGACCCGCGCGGTCCGGTGCGGCGCCCCGGCTTCCGGGGGTTCGCGCGCAGCGGCACGGCCCCGTCGGGGGAGTTCCGGCTGCTGACCGTGAAACCCGGCCCGCTGCCGTTCGGCGACGGGCGCGCGCAGGCCCCGCACCTGGACGTCTCGGTGTTCTGCCGCGGCCTGCTGGTGCGGTTGGTGACCCGGATCTACTTCCCCGACGAACCCGCCAACGCCGAGGACCCGGTGCTGGCGTCGATCCCCGACCCGGCCGCGCGCGCCACGCTCGTCGCGGTGGCCCAGCCCGGCGGGTACCGCTTCGACATCCACCTGCAGGGGGAACGTGAAACCGTCTTCTTCGACCTCTGACCGGGCCGCCGGACCGCTGCCGCACCACGAGGACAGCGGCCCGCGCGACGCCCCGGTCCTGGTGCTGGGCAGCTCGCTCGGCACCACCACGGCCCTGTGGGAGCCGCTGCTGCCAGTGCTGGAGCGGCACTTCCGGGTGATCCGCGTCGACCACCCCGGTCACGGCGGCAGCGCGCCGCGCGCGTTCCGCGACGTCGGCGACCTCGGGCGCGGCGTGCTCGCGCTGCTGGACTCGCTGGGGGTGCGGGAGTTCCGCCACGCCGGGGTGTCGCTGGGCGGCATGGTCGGCATGTGGCTGGCCGCGCACGCCCCGGACCGGGTGGCGCGGCTGGCGCTGTGCTGCACCACGGCGGCCTTCGACGACCCCGAGCCGTGGCTGGCGCGGGCCGACCTGGTGCTGGCGCGCGGCGTCGGCGCGACCGCCGAGGGCACGGCGGCCCGGTGGTTCACCCCGGCGTTCGGCGCGCGGGGCGAGCGGCTGCTGGCGGGGCTGTCCGAAGTGGACCCGCTGTCGTACGCGGCGGCCTGCGGCGCGCTGGCCAGGCTGGACCTGCGCCCCCTGCTCCCGACGATCACCGCGCCCACGCTGGTGGTCGCGGGCGACGGCGACACGGGAACCCCGCCCGAGCACGGGAGGGCGATCGCCGACCTGATCCCCGGCGCCCGGTTCCACGTGGTGCCGGGCGCGCACCTGGCCGTGGTGGAGTCGCCGGACGAGGTCGCCGGGGTGCTCGTGCCGCACCTGGTGGGACCGTGAGCGGGGAGGGAGCCGCGGCCGGGGTGGGCCCCGCCGGGGCCGCGGCGCCGGGCGCCGCGGGTGGTCCCGGTCCGGCGCCGCGCGGCGGGGTCCCCGTCGGTGGGGGCCCGGTCGGCGCCGACCGGTACGAGGCGGGCATGGCGGTGCGGCGGGCGGTGCTCGGTGACGAGCACGTCGACCGGGCCGCCCTCGACCCGTTCGGCGCGGACTTCCAGCGCTACGCCACCGAGACCGCCTGGGGCGCGGTGTGGACCCGGCCGGGGCTCGACCGGCGGACCCGGTCGTGCGTGGCGCTGTCCGGGCTCGCCGCGCTCGGGCACGAGCGGGAGCTGGCGCTGCGCGTCGCGGGGGCGCTGCGCAACGGCGTCACGCGCGAGGAGATCGCGGAGGTGCTGCTCCAGGTCGGCGCGTACGCCGGGCTGCCCGCCGCGAACCGGGCGTTCGAGGTGGCGCGGCGGGTGCTCGCCGATGGCTGACTTCGTCCAGTCGCTGGCCAGGGGGCTGCTGGTGATCCGGGCGTTCGACGCCGACCACCCGGAGCTGACGCTCAGCCAGGTCGCCCGGATCACCGGGTTGACCAGGGCGGCGGCGCGGCGGTTCCTGCACACGCTGGTCGCGCTCGGGTACGTGCGCTCGGACGGCAGGCTGTTCGCGCTGCGCCCGCAGGTGCTCCAGCTCGGGCACGCCTACCTGTCCAGCCTGTCCCTGCCCGCGCTCGCCCAGCCGCACCTGGAGAAGCTGGCCGCCCAGGTCCGCGAGTCGTGCTCCATGTCGGTGCTCGACGGCGACCGGGTGGTGTACGTGGCGCGGGTGCCGACGAAGCGGATCATGTCCGTGACGATCAGCGTGGGCACCCGCTTCCCCGCGCACGCGACCGCGATGGGCCGCGTGCTGCTCGCCGCGCAGGACCGGGCGTGGCTGGACGAGTACCTGGCGAAGGCGCGGCTGGAGCGGTTGACGTCGCGCACGGTCGTCGACGCCCGGCGGTTTCGGCAGGAGCTGGACGTGGTGCGCGGGGAGGGC
>NZ_JBQGCX010000680.1:0-2158 GCF_052038725.1 Actinosynnema sp. | reverse complement strand
GTCAGCAGGGACAGCAGCACGGCCGCGGTGGTCGCGGCGGCGCGCAGCCGGGGACGTCTGTTCATCGGGTGCTCCCCTGCTGGATCTGGTTGTCCTGGAGGGGGTTCGCGCCGCCGAGGACCTTGGCGAGGCTGTTGTTCGGCGGCGGGCCGGTGCTGGTCTGCACGACGCGCTGGATCGTGCCGTCGGCGTTGAAGTTCACCAGGTCCACGGCCACCGAGCGGCGGAAGTTGCCGCCGCCGGGCGCGTTCGCGTTGTGGTAGACGATGTACCACTGGTTCTTGAACTGGACGATGCCCGCGTGGTTGGTGGTCGAGGAGACCTGGCCCAGCAGCACGCCCCGGTGGGTCCACGGGCCGGTGGGGCTGGTCGCGGTGGCGTAGCGCTGGCAGGCGTAGCTGGAGGAGGTCACGCAGCCGTTGGTGTCGTTGGCGGCGTACACCATGTAGTACAGGTTGTTGCGCTTGAACATCCAGGGCGCTTCCCAGAAGTCCGTCAGCCCGACCGGGGTGGTGACGGGGCCGTCGAGCTCGATCATGTTGGACTTGAGCTTGGCCATCCTGGGCGCCCAGTAGCTGCCCCAGTACAGGTAGGACTGGCCGTTGTCGTCGGTGAAGACGGTCGGGTCGATGTTCAGGCCCGAGGAGTTCGGGGTGCTGTCGCTGACCAGCGGCCCGCCCTTGGCGTCGCGGAACGGGCCGAGCGGGCTGTCGCCGACCGCGACGCCGATGTCCATCCAGCCCGCGCCCCGGCCGTTGACCGAGGTGTACCAGTAGTACTTGCCGTTGCGCGGTTCCACCTCGCTGGCCCACGCGTCGGCGCCCGCCCACGGGAAGGTGGCGGTGGTCGCCTTGGCGCCGTGGTCGGTCCAGTTCGCGGCGTCGGTGGAGGACAGCACCCGCCACTCGCGCATCAGGAAGTTGCCGGAACCGGCGGGCGCCTCGTCGCGGCCCGCGTAGACGTACAGGGTGTTGCCGACGACGAGCGGGGCGGGGTCGGCGGTGTAGTAGCCGGTGACGATCGGGTTCGCCGCGAGCGCGGGCGGGGCCAGGGCGGTGACGAGCGCCAGTGCGGCGCCGAGCCCGAGCACCCGGCTTCGGGTGCGCATGGTGTGCTCCTCTTCGTTGAGGTGGCGGGGGTTTCGCGGTTCGGGGGTTCAGACGCGCCAGTAGACGGTGTAGCGCTGGCGGTGCGTGCGGTAGAACGGGGCCAGGGTGACCCGGCCGGTGGAGGCGGTGGCCGTGTACTCCAGCGGCGTTCCGGTGGGGGCGAGCGTGCCGGGCTGGAGGGTCGGCGGCGCGGTGAGGTCGGTGGTGCCGTAGCCGCCCGCGAGGACGATCGGGCCGTGCTTGACGACCTGCACGGCCGGGTCGTCGGGCGCGCTCTCCCGCGTGAGCGCCATCGGCAGGGTCAGCTCGACGGTGTCGCCGGTGGCCCAGGTGCGGTCGATCCTGGCGTAACCACCGGGGGTCGCGGCCACGGGCACGCCGTTGAGGCGCAGCTGCGCGCCGGTGGCCCAGGCGGGCACCCGAAGCCG
Source organism: Actinosynnema sp. (assembly GCF_052038725.1). Classification (NCBI taxonomy): domain Bacteria; kingdom Bacillati; phylum Actinomycetota; class Actinomycetes; order Pseudonocardiales; family Pseudonocardiaceae; genus Actinosynnema; species Actinosynnema sp. The sequence continues at coordinate 621 of NZ_JBQGCX010000680.1, read as the reverse complement.
CAGGTCGACGCGGCCGGAACCGGTGATCGTGAGCTTGGTGCTCGCGGTGTCCGGGAAGCCGGTGTCCTGGCGGACGGTGATGTTCCTGCCGGGCCAGGTGAGCGCGGACGGGATGAACAGGTTCACCCACAGCGTCTCGCCGCCGCGGAAGTAGATGCTGTCCCGGTGCTTGGTGTTGGTCTCCATGCCGGTGCCGTGGCAGCAGGTGAAGTCCTGGTAGTCGTTGCTGAACGTGCGCTGGCCGCCCGCGCGCAGCGGCACGTAGTAGCTGTGGTGGCCGTGCGCCGAGTCGGGGTTCTGCGCGCCGAGGAGGTGGTTGTAGAGGGCCTTCTCGTGGAAGTCGAACAGCTCGGGACGGCCGGGCTCGGTGCGGAACAGCTGCCTGGTCAGCTTGAGCATGTTGTGCGTGTTGCAGCACTCGCAGGTGCTGTCGGACAGCTCGGAGGCGATCCGGTTGGGGTTCTTGAAGTACTCGCCGTTGGAGTTGCCGCCGATGGCGTAGGTGTGCGCGCCGACGACGAAGTTCCAGAAGTTGCGGGCGATGTCGCGGTACCGGGTCTCGCCGGTGGCGTGGTACTCGCGGATCGCGCCCAGCGCCTTGGGGATCTGGGTGTTGGCGTG
>NZ_JBQGCX010000679.1:0-1692 GCF_052038725.1 Actinosynnema sp. | reverse complement strand
GGGTTGGTCGCGCTCCCCCTCGCGCGACCAACCCGGTCACTCGCCCTTCGCCCCGTCCGCGAGCTCCCTGAGCAGGTCGAGCTGCCCCACGTGGCGCGCGGTCTCCTGGGCCACGTGGGACAGCACCCAGCGCACCGTGCGACCCGGCAGGTCGTCCCGGTCCGCTCCCCGAACCGGGTCGCCGGGGCGCAGACCGGCCAGCGACCGCGCGCCCAGCGCCCACTCCTCCCGGTACGCGGCCAGCACGGACTCCACCGTGTCCTCCTCGGCGACCAGCCACGAGGCGTCGGCGTCCGCGCCCCACAGCTCCGGCGCGCCGCTCCCGCCCGCGATGATCGACACCCACCAGCGCTCGACCGCCACCAGGTGCTTCACCACGCCCAGCGGGCTCACCACCGGCGAGGTCGGCAGCGGCGCGCGCACCGCCAGCTCGCGCGACAACCCGTCGACCTTGCCCACCACCGTGAGGCGCAGGAAGTCCAGGAACTCCACGGCGAGCCGCAGCTCGTCGTCCGCCGCAGCCCCTGGCCAGACCCGCTCGTCGCCAACCATGCCGAGGACCCTAACGGCCCGAGCCCACCGGCGAGCGCGCGAGCGCGCGACAGCAGCCGGGCGTCCACATCGGACCCCGGACGACCCGGCGCTGCGAACTGTAGCGACGGGCACCGACAAAAACCGGCTGGCCGACAGCGCAGACAGCACCGGCAGCGCAGACAGCACCGGCAGCCCCGACCAGAACGGCGTCAGCGCGCGCTGGCCGGAAAACCCCGCCGACCGAAAACCCCGCCGACCGCGCCGACCCCGCTGGTACCCTCGAAGCCGGGCGTCCGGGTGGGGCGCCGGGCTGGAGCCGCTCCCCGGCAGAGGGCGGCAGATCCGCCGCAGGGCGCAGGCGCCCCCTTCCCGACGCGCCACCTCCGATCCACCCCCAGAAGCGACGCCACCGCGTCCTTGTTCGCCGAGCCGGGCGGCGGGAACGAGGACCGCCATGTCGAAGACGTCGTTGACCGACCGCCTCGTCGCCCTGCGCAGGGCCGAGACCGGCGAGAACACCTCCCAGGCCGTGCCCGCGGTCCGGGCCGTCCTGTCCGACCTGCCCGACGGGCGGCGCGAGCACCTGGTCGACGCCCTCAACGGCGCGGGCGACGCCCGAGGCCTGCTGATCCCGGAACCGGCCTCCCGCGAGCAGCGCGAGCTGGAGTGCGCCGTCCTCCAGGCCGCCACCGAGGCGGGCTCGCACCTCCAGCTGCGCCCGCCCGCGAGCATGGTGCGCCCGGCCCACGCCTTCCGCGCCGCCGAACCCGGCCCGCACGGCCTGCGCCTGCACCTGGCCGAGCACGCGCTCGGCCCGCTCCTCTACGAGCTGCTCCCCAGGCTGGAGGACGACGGCGGCGTCTCCGGCGTCCCCGGCCTGCGCGTGCGCAGGCGCCCGCGCTCGATCGAGCTCCTGATCCCCGGCAGCCCGGCGGGCGTGGTGCTGGCGGGCGTGGACGAGGCGCTGTGGCGGGAGGGCATGGCCTACGTCCGCACCCTCCTGCGCGACCGCGACCTGTCCCACCGCTTCGCCGAGGGCGACCTGCACGAGTCCGAGCGCGCCCACCTGGCCGAGTTCCCCCGCCGCTCCGGCCTGGCCGCCTCCGCCCTGCGCAGGCCTGCGCTCCTGGCCGCGGCGCCGTGGACGCGCACCCTGGC
>NZ_JBQGCX010000678.1:0-2221 GCF_052038725.1 Actinosynnema sp. | reverse complement strand
CTGCGGCTCAACCTCACCCGGTAGCCCGCGTGCAGCAGCGCCCGAGCCAGCGGCAGGGGGAGCGTCGGCATCCCGCTCACCCCCGCTTCGGCTTCGGCGGGGCGAGGAACCGGGAGAACCACGCGCCGAACCGCTGGTAGGCGACCGGCGACAGGCGGCCGAACAGGTCCAGGACCCTGGCGTCCGGCCCGACCAGCACCCGCGGCCTGCCGCGCCGCACCCCGCCGAGGATCACCCCGGCGGCCCGCTCCGGGCTGGTCAGCGCGAACCGCCGGTCGAAGTTGGCGGCCAGCGCCCCGGCGTCCAGCCCCTCGGCGGCCCTGGCGCTGCGCGCCACCGCGGTCCGCACCCCACCGGGGTGCACGCAGGTCACCCGCACCGGGTGGCGCGCCACCAGCATCTCCTGGCGCAGCGCCTCGGTGAACCCGCGCACCGCGACCTTCGAGGCGTTGTAGGCGCTCTGCGCGGGCATGGCGATCAACCCGAACAGGCTGGACACCGTGACCAGCCGCCCGTCGCCGGAGGCGATCACGTGCGGCAGGAACGCCTTCGCGGTGTTCACCACCCCCCAGAAGTTCACGTCCAGCACGCGCTCGACGTCCTCGAAGCTCTCCGCGGCCACCTCGCCGTAGTAGGCGACGCCCGCGTTGGCGTAGACCTGGTCCACCGCGCCGAACCGGGTGACCACCTCGCCCGCCCAGGCCAGCACGTCCTCCCGCTTGGTCACGTCCAGCCGCCGGGTCGACACCTCGGCGCCGCGCGCCCGGCAGCGCTCCGCCGTCGCCTCCAGCCCGGCCCCGTCCACGTCGGACAGGGCCAGCCGGGCGCCCCGGCCCGCCAGCTCCACCGCCAGCGCCCGGCCGATGCCCGACCCCGCCCCGGTGATGGCCGCGACCCTGCCCGCGAACCCGTCCCCCGTCCCGCCGCTCACGCGGCCCCCTCCCCGCGCAGGTGGTACGCCTCGGCGTCGAACTTCCTGGTGACCCGCCGGAACCCGAAGGTGAAACCGGGCCACAGCGTGGTGTTCTCCCCGTGCTTGTCCAGGTACCAGCTGGAGCAGCCCCCGGAGTTCCACACCGACCCCGCCAGCCTGCGCCGCAGCAGCCGGGAGAACGCGGACTGCGCCTCCACCCGCACCTCCACCGACCGCAGCCGCCGTCGCCGCATCGTCGCGAGCGCGTCGACCAGGTAGTTCACCTGCGACTCGATCATGAAGATCATCGAGTTGTGGCCCAGCCCGGTGTTCGGGCCCACCAGCAGGAACAGGTTGGGGAAGCCCGCGACGGCCGTGCCCTTGTAGCACTGGCGGCCCACCTCGTCGAACACCTGCCCCAGGCTCGCGCCGCCCGCGCCGAAGACCCGGCGGTAGACGGGGGAGTCGGTGACCTGGAACCCGGTCGCCAGCACGATGGCGTCGGTCTCCCGCTCGACCCCGTCGGCGGTGACCACCGACCCCGGCCGCACCTCGTTGATCGCCTCGGTCACCAGCTCCACGTCGTCCCGGTTGAACGCCGGGTGGTAGTCGTTGGACAGCAGCACGCGCTTGCACCCCAGGGCGTAGTCCGGGGTCAGCCGCGCCCGCACCGCCGGGTCGCGCACCTGCGCGCGCAGCCGCGCCACCGCCAGCAGCTCCACCGCCTTGAGCAGCGGCGGGAACTTGGCCAGGCCGACGACCTGCGCCTCGTGCGCCCAGTAGATCGCCAGCCGCGCCAGCCGCTGGAGCGCGGGGACGCGCCGGTAGGCGGCGCGCTCCAGCGCCGAGTAGCGGCGCTCCAGCCGGGGCAGCACCCACGGCGCGGTGCGCTGGTGCACCCGCAGCCGCCCGACCCGCCCGGCCAGCGCCGGGACGATCTGCACCGCCGAGGCCCCGGTGCCGATCACGGCGACCCGCTTGCCCGCGAGGTCGGTCCCGTGGTCCCAGCGGGCGGAGTGGAACACCGGCCCCGCGAAGGAGGCGATGCCGGGCACGTCGGGCAGCGCGGGCTCGCACAGCGCGCCCCACGCGCCCACCAGCACCTCGGCGCTGTACCGGCCGTTCGTGGTGGTCAGCTCCCACCGCGCCGCCTCGCCGCTCCAGCGCGCCTCCAGCAGCTCGCAGCCGAAGACGTGCCGGTCGGCCACCCGGTGCCGCCGCGCGACGCCGACGATGTAGTCCTGGATCTCGGCCTGCCCGGAGAAGGACCGGGTCCAGTCCGGGTTCGGCGCGAAGGAGTAGGAGTAC
>NZ_JBQGCX010000677.1:0-1522 GCF_052038725.1 Actinosynnema sp. | reverse complement strand
CCCAGGCGTCGACGGTGGCCCCGCGGGGTGACCTCCTGCATCGGCCCGCGGTCTGAACCCGTGCTGGCCGAGCACCTGGTCGAGGTGCCGCACGACCCCGGCCTGGCCGTCCGCGGCCTGGACACCTCACCCCTGCCCGGGGGCGTGTTGAGCGCCGCCACCACGATCACCCGGCTCCTGCAGCTGGCCAGCGGTCCTGCCAACCACCAGAAGGGAAACACCCAGCATGTTCACTGACGTCTCTGACGCCGGCCTGCGCGCCGCCACGTTCGTTACCGCCGTCTGCCCCCAGGCACCCCCGGGCGCGCAGGTGCACGTCGACAACATCCTCGGCTACGTCCTGTGGGGCGTAGGCATCCTGTTCTTCCTCGGCCTGGTCATCGGCGTCGGGGCCATCGCCGGCGGCCGGATGTTCGGCATGCCGCACGCCAGCACCGGCGGGATCATCGGCCTGGTCATCGTGTTCATCGCCGTGATCGCCTACCTGATCCTGCCGGGGATCCTGGACGCGATGATGGGCACCGGGTGCGTCTGAGATGTCCACGACGACACCGCAGGCGTGGGGGCGGGGCAAGCTGCTGGCCATCCTCGCCGCAGCCCTGGGTGCAGGGCTGGCGCTGCTGACCGGGATGGGCCTGTTCCTCTGGCAGGTCCTGGCCGACGACCCACCCGAGAGGCCCGTCACCCAGGACACGGCACCCTCACCGGTCGAGCTGGACGAGGCCACCCTGCCGCAGGAGGGGCCTGCCCGCCGCGAGCAGATCGCGGACGCGCAGATGCTGACCGTGGACGACCCACGCGCCTACCGGCAGGGACAGGTGGCCCCCACCGTCGCCGCACCCTTGGCCGTCCCAGCACCCTCGAGCACCGGACCGGTGGGCGTTCCCACCGGGTACCCCCAGACCCCAGAGGGTGCGGTGGCACAGCTGGCCGCGATCGACGTGGCCGTCATCGGTGCCATGTCGGTGCCGCGCACGCACGAGATCTACCGGTCCTGGTCAACCGGTGATGCCGACCCGGCGAGGTGGGTGATGACCGAGAACGTCACCACCTTCCTGACCGCCGCCGGCCAGAGCGGGCCGACCAAGGAGGCCGGCCTGGTCGTCACAGCAACCCCCGCCGCCGGCCAGGTGAAGGGAAGCGACGGCCATGACTGGGTGGTGGCGTGCGTCCTGCTGGAACTGCACGCACGCCTGGTGGAGGAGGCACGAGCCGCCTATGGGCACTGCGAGGCCATGACCTGGACCGGCGACCGCTGGGTGATCGACACCACCCACCCGGTCTCCCCGGCGCCCTCCACCTGGCCCGGGACCGAGCTGGCCGCCCAGGCCGGCTGGCGTCCATGGGTCGCCAACCACCGGTAAGAAGCAGAGAGGCCCCCCTGTGTTCGGCATCCCCAACCCGTTCGAGTACCTGGCAGCCAAGGCCGTCGGCGAGCTGGCCGCCGACGTGTGGACCTCCATCATGCTAGGGATCTGGGCCGCCGGGCTGTGGTTCCTGCGCACCGTCCTGGGCTTCGTCG
>NZ_JBQGCX010000676.1:0-2102 GCF_052038725.1 Actinosynnema sp. | reverse complement strand
CCAGCGGTTCCGCGAACGGTCCGAGGACCGCGCGACTCCGCTGGACGACCGGTTCTACCGGGTCTGTCAGGGTCGTATTCAGTTGTGGATCACTGCGTAGTCAGCTGCCAATCCGTTCTCCCCTTCTCCAGGCCATGGGCGTTCTTCACCCAGCAGCGCCGCGAACAGCAGGTCCAACCGCACGTGCCAAGCGGCCAGTGCCGCAGGCACGGACACCTCCCCGTCCCCGACCACGTGGGTCAGGGTCACGACGGTGCCCCCGACCGGGTCGCTGGACAGCTCCCAGCGCACCCGGCCCGACGACGAGTCGAACTCGAGCAGGGTCGGCTCCTCCACGACCACCACCGGTCCCGGCCGGACGCGGGAACAGCCCGCGCTCTCCGGAGCGGTGTCGCCGACCGCTGGCGTCGCGCCACCGGTCAGCACGGCCCACACCTCGGCCAGAGGTCGCCAGACCAGGTCCCTGCTGAACCTGATCCGCCCGTCCGCCACCTCGCCGCGGTCCAGGCCGAACTCGCGGACGTGCCGCTCGATCGGGCCCAGGAGGTCCGCGGGAGCGGTGAACGGCCGGTCGCCCAAGCGCGCGTCCAGGGCTTCCAAGCACGTCCGCCACCCCACGGCGTTGCGCCCCGCGCCGAGCGGCCCCGCTCCGATCACCTGCGTGAGGACCAGCAGGCAGCCCCCTGGCTCCGGCAGGAGTTCGAAGCGCAGGACGTCCTCGTTCCACTCGAACGCGAACACCCTGGGCGGGTCCAGCTCCAGCACCCTGCCTTCCCCGGCGTCCATGGCCGGGTCGGGGAAGGCGAAGCGCATCCTCCCGTTCTCGAGCTCGACCTCGGCGGGGAACCAGTGCGCCAGTTCAGCGGGTTCGCTGACCGCCCGCCACACCTTGGACACGGGGTGCGCGAACCGCCTCTCCAGGCGCAGCACCGGTTTCCCGTCGATCGTCTCCAGCCGTGCGTCCCTCATTCGCCCATCTCCTCCAGGTGCCGGTCGAGAGCGGTGAAGCTCGTCATCCACATCCGCCGGTACGGGGCGAGCCAGGCGTCGACCTCCGCCAGCGGTTCCGGCTGGAGCCGGTACCAGCGCCGCTGGGCGTCCCTGCGGACCTCGACCAGCCCCACGTCGCGAAGCACCTTGAGGTGCTTGGACACCGTGGGCTGGGTCAGGTTGAGCAGCTCGACCAGGTCGTTGACCGGGCGCTCGCCCGACCGCAGGACGTCGAGGATCTCCCGCCGGTGGGAGTCGGCCAGCACGGCGAACATAGATGCCATGCCGGGAATATAGACGCATCGGCATATTGCCTGTCAACGGAGCATGATCCCTCCTCGGGTAGTGGCTCTGCCCGGTGTGGCAGTCGGTCGTGAACAGGATGCGGAAGGTCGCCGACAAAAATCCGGAACCAGCGGTTCGGAGCGGCCTTCGATTCACGCCGCTGTGTGACCGAGGTCGAGGAAATACGCAGGTCAACGACACGGGGAGATTCGCCGGATCGTGAAGCTAGGATGGCCGCAGCGGCTCCTCGCACCCCTGGGCGCAGCTCGTCGACGCGGCACGACCGCGGTCCCCCTGCAACTCCCGGCCCGAGGACTGCCCGTGCGCTCCCTTTCCGTGCCCAGCTCGCCCGTCCGCGACCTGCTCGCCCTCACCTCGCGCCCCGAGGTGATCTCCTTCGCGGGCGGCCTGCCCGCGCCCGAGCTGTTCGACCTCGACGGCATCCGCGCCGCCGCCGACCGCGCCCTCACCCGCCGCACCCTCCAGTACGCGCCCACCGAAGGCGACGCCGACCTGCGGGAACAGGTCGCGGCCCGGCTCACCGCGCGCGATCTGCCCACGCGACCCGACGAGCTGCTGATCACCACCGGGTCCCAGCAGGCGCTCGCCCTCGTGGTCACCGCCCTGCTCGAGCCCGGCTCCGTCGTCGCGGTCGAGGAGCCGACCTACCTCGCCGCGCTCCAGTGCTTCCACCTCGCGGGCGCGCGCGTGGTCGCGGTCCCCGGTGACGAGCGCGGCATCGACCCGGGCGCGCGCGCCGCGGGCGGCGCGCGCGACCGGGCCGCACTGCTCGACCCGGGGGCGCCCGTCGCCCACCCCCCCGGCCC
>NZ_JBQGCX010000675.1:0-8986 GCF_052038725.1 Actinosynnema sp. | reverse complement strand
CGCTCGCGGTCGACCACTTCCGCTACTTCGCCGGCGCGATTCGCGCCCAGGAGGGCGGTATCTCGCAGATCGACGAGGACATGGTCGCGTACCACTTCCACGAGCCGCTCGGCGTCGTCGGCCAGATCATCCCGTGGAACTTCCCGATCCTGATGGCCGTGTGGAAGCTCGCCCCCGCGCTCGCGGCGGGCAACGCGGTCGTGCTCAAGCCCGCCGAGCAGACCCCGGCGTCGATCATGGTGCTGGTCGAGCTGATCGCCGACCTGCTGCCGCCGGGCGTGCTGAACGTGGTCAACGGCTTCGGCGTGGAGGCGGGCAAGCCGCTGGCCACCAGCAAGCGCGTCGCGAAGGTCGCGTTCACCGGTGAGACCACCACCGGCAGGCTGATCATGCAGTACGCCAGCGAGAACATCATCCCGGTCACCCTGGAGCTGGGCGGCAAGAGCCCGAACATCTTCTTCGGCGACGTGGCCGCCCAGCGCGACGAGTTCTACGACAAGGCCCTCGAGGGCTTCACGATGTTCGCGCTCAACCAGGGCGAGGTGTGCACCTGCCCGTCCCGCGCGCTGATCCAGGGCTCGATCTACGAGGAGTTCCTCGGCGACGCGGTCGAGCGCACCAAGGCGGTCAAGCAGGGCCACCCGCTCGACACCGACACGATGATCGGCGCGCAGGCCAGCAACGACCAGTTGGAGAAGATCCTCGCCTACATCGAGATCGGCAAGGCCGAGGGCGCCGCGCTGCTCACCGGCGGCGGTCGCGCGGACCTGGGCGGCGAGCTGTCCGGCGGCTACTACGTCACCCCGACCGTGTTCGAGGGCGACAACAAGATGCGGATCTTCCAGGAGGAGATCTTCGGCCCGGTCGTGTCGGTGGCCCGCTTCGACGACTACGCCGACGCCATCAAGATCGCCAACGACACGCTGTACGGCCTCGGCGCGGGCGTCTGGTCCCGCGACGGGTCCACCGCCTACCGCGCGGGCCGCGAGATCCAGGCGGGCCGGGTGTGGGTGAACAACTACCACACCTACCCGGCGCACGCGGCGTTCGGCGGCTACAAGCAGTCCGGCATCGGCCGCGAGACCCACCGGATGATGCTCGACCACTACCAGCAGACCAAGAACCTGCTGGTCAGCTACGCCCCCGGCGCGCAGGGCTTCTTCTGATGGAGCGGGTCGCGCTGACCGAGGAGGCGGCGGGGCTGATCCGCCGCCTCCGGGCCGACCACGGGGAGCTGATGTTCCACCAGTCCGGCGGCTGCTGCGACGGCAGCGCGCCCATGTGCTACCCGGCGGGGGAGTTCCGCACCGGCGGCTCCGACGTGCACCTGGGCGACCTGGTGGTGGACGGCTCGCCGGTGCCGGTGTGGATGTCCTCCGCCCAGTTCGAGTACTGGAAGCACACCCACCTGACCATCGACGTCGTCCCCGGCCGCGGCAGCGGGTTCTCCCTGGAGGCCCCGCTGGGCGTGCGCTTCCTGGTGCGCTCCCGGCTGCTCACCGACGAGGAGGTGTCAGCCCTGCCACGGGACGGTGGGTGAGCGGTGGAAGGCCACGCCCCTCGCCGTCCACCGGGGGCCCTGCGCGGCCAGCCGGGACCGGAAGTCCGCCCAGTCCCGGCCGGTCGCGGCGGTCCAGCCCACCTCGGCCACCGCCGCCAGCCGCGGGAAGGCCATGGACTCCAGCTCGGCCACCGTCGTGAGCGTCTCGGTCCACAGCGGGGCCTCCACGCCCAGCACCGCCGACTCCGGCACCCCGTCGAGCAGGGTCGCCGGGTCCCAGCCGTAGGCGGCGTCGACCTCCACGGTCCCGGCCCACTTCAGGCCCAGCTCGGTCTTCTCGGTGTACTTCATGTCCAGGTACACCCGGTCCGCGGGGGACAGCACGAACCGCACCCCGCGCGCCGCCGCCTCGGCCAGCTCGGGACCCGCGGGCCGCCCGGTGTCCCAGTACTGCGCGACCGCCGTCGTGGGCAGGTCGGCGCGGGTGAACTCGGACCAGCCCATGGCGCGCTTGCCGTGCTCCCCGACCATGGGCAGCACCCGCGCCATGAAGGCCCGGCAGTCCGCGGGCTCGGTCGCGAACGCCTCGTCGCCGCCGATGTGCAGGTACGGGCCGGGGGTGAGCGCGGCGACCTCGCGCAGCACGTCGGCCACGAACCGGTAGGTGGTCTCGGAGGCGATGTCCAGGGTGGAGAAGCCCACCTCGATGCCGGTGTAGAGCTTGGGCGCGATGCCGTCCGGGTTCAGCTCCGGGTAGGAGGACAGCGCGGCGGCGGTGTGGCCGGGCAGGTCGATCTCCGGCACGACGGTGACGTGCCTGCGGGCCGCGTAGGCGACGATCTCGCGGTAGTCGTCCTGGGTGTAGAAGCCGCCGGGGCCGCCGCCGACCGAGCTGGTCGACCCGTGCGCGGTCAGGTTCGGCCAGCTCTCGATCTCCAGCCGCCAGCCCTGGTCGTCGCTCAGGTGCAGGTGCAGGGTGTTGACCTTGTGCGCGACGGCCAGGTCCAGGTAGCGCTTGACGTCGTCGACGCCGAAGAAGTGCCTGGCCACGTCCAGCATCACGCCCCGGTGCGGGAAGCGCGGGTGGTCGAGCACGTGCACGGCGGGCACGGTGAACGGGCCGTCCTGCCGCTCCGGGCTCTCGACGGCGGCGGGCAGCAGCTGCCGCAGCGTCTGCACCCCGGACCACAGGCCCGCCGGGGTGTTGGCCCTGAGCACGGCGGTGTCCTCGGCGGTGTCGAGCTCGTAGCCCTCGTCGCCGACCTCGGCGGCGGCGCCCTCCAGCAGCAGCACGACGCCCGGTCCGGCCGCGCCCTCCACCACCGGCAGCGGGTAGCCGGTCGCCGGGCGCAGCAGCTCCGCCAGCAGCTCGCCGACGTCGCGCGCGCCGGGCGAGCCTGGCGGGACGCGGACCTCGGCGTCGGGGGCGAGGGTGAACGCGGCGCCGGGGCGCGGCTCAACCAGGACGGGCGCTGGCACGATCGTGTGCAAGGGGCTCTCCGCGGCGGTTCGGCGCCCCCGCGCTCGGCTCGGCGGGGGCGCGGTGCTGGCCGCCCCCACCGTGGCAAGCGCCCCCGAGAGGTGTCAAGGTCTGGACCAATCAGGCGAACTTGGGCTTGCCCAGCCCCGCCCACAGCGCCGGGAACCGCTCCTCCACCAGCGCGGCCCGCTGGCTCTCCAGCCCGTGCAGCACGCCGAACGCGAACCCGTTCTCCCCGGCCGCCCCCGCCTCCGCGCCGAGCTGCCGCAGCACCGGCCGCGCCACCACGCTGTCCTGGTGGTCGCCGAGCAGCGTCTGCACCGCCTTGACCTTCCTGCGGTACCGGCGCGCTGGCTTGCCGTGCAGCGGCTCCACCGCCTCCACCGCGTACCGCAGCCGCTTCGCGCCCTTGCGCGCCTCGTGCAGCCCGGCGTCGTCGTGCGCCCGCGCGACCTGCGCGGCCAGCTTCCGGTAGCTCTTCGCGGCCAGCCCCGGCAGCTCGTCCTTCGCCTTGCCGCGCGCCCGCCTGGTCAGCGGCGGGTCGGCCAGCAGCGCGTCCACCGCGTCCAGCAGCGCGAAGTAGCGCGGGCTGTCCAGCGCCTCCACGGCCGACCGCTTGGCCTGCGCCTCGCGCGGGGCGAAGTGCCGGGTCAACCGGGCCGCCACCGGACCGGGCCGCAGCTCGGGCTCCAGGCCGTCCAGCACCAGCTCGAACCGCTCCCGCAGCACCTCCAGGTCGCGGGCCTGCCCGAGCACCCCGGCCAGCCACTTCAGCTCGCCCGCCAGGTCCGCCGTCCGCCCCTTGTCGACGATCCCGCCGAACACCTTCAGCGCGCTGCGCATCCGCCGGGTCGCCACCCGCATGGCGTGCACCGCGTCCGGCTCGTCCCGGCGCACCCTCGGGTCCTGCGCCCGCAGCGCGTCCGCCTGCTCGCGCAGGTAGGCCAGCACCACGCCGCCCGCCGACTTCCGCCCGACGTCCGGGCCGGTCGGCCGCGCGGGCACCCGGTCGCCGAGCAGGCGGGTCAGCTTCGCCGAGGACCGCGACCGGCGCATCCCGGCCTTCTTGAGCCGCCGCTCCACCGCGTCCAGCAGCGCGACCGTGCCCCGCTCGCCCAGCTCGACCTCGACCTCGCGCCACGTCCGCGCCTCGTCGCCGTCCTCGCCGCCGGTGGCCGACACCCGGTCCTCGACCACCTCCACCAGCAGGTCGCCGCGCCCGTCCACCAGCTGCCAGCGCTGCCGCTCGGTGCTGATCAGCGCCACCGGGGCCAGCTCGCCGCCCCTGGTGTGCACCCGCACCAGCGAGCCCAGCTCCTCCGGCGGCGCGCTGTCCTCCCCGCCCGGCGGCAGCCGCAGCTCCTCGCGGGTGTCGACGCCCGCGGGCAGCTTCAGGTGCCAGCCCGCGTCGTCCCCGCCGGTGCGCCTGCGCAGGGTCAGGCCCGCGCTCGCCAGCCGCAGGTCCCCGGTGTCGTAGTACACCGCCTCCAGCAGCTGCTCGTGCGGACCGGCGGTGGCCGCCACCCCCGGCAGCCCGGTCATCGCGGGCAGCCGCACGCCGTCCGGTGCCTCGTACTTGCGCTCCGTCTCCTTCACCGAGGTCGTCATGGGGAAGGCATACACCGAAAACGGGCACTTCACCCGTTCACGCTCGGTGATCATCCGTTGCCCCGCGCGGGGGTTCCACGCCGCCGTTTGCGTGGTTGTGCCCGCGCCGCCGTGAAGAGCCCCTATCCGTGCGGTTGGCTTGGGGGCATGGCCCCCACCGAGAAGGAGCGGCTCGACGTCCTGGAACCCGTGGTCGAGAGCCTCGTGGCGACGACCACCCAGCTGATCGCGGACCTCGGGCGGGTCAGTTCCCGCCTGCTGGTGCTGGAGCGGCGGCTGGCCGGGTTGGGCGCGGGCGCGGACGAGGACCTGGACCGGGTGGACGAGGAGATCGCCGGAACAGTGTCCGCGCTGCGCGCGGCCTGGGACGCCGAGCAGGACCTCCTGGCCGACGAGGTGCGGGCCGAGCTGCGCGCCGAGGTGGCCGAGTACGAGTCGTTGCAGGAGCGCAGGGACACCGGCCGGGCCCGCTTGGAGAAGCGGATGCAGCGCTTCGAGCGCGACGCGCTCCAGCACTCGGTGAGCCAGGCCGAGTGGCAGATCCACGCCCGCGAGGCCGAGGCGACCGAGGCGTACCACCGGCTGGAGGCCGACCGGAAGGCGGGCGAGGAGGCCTGGCGGCAGGAGGCCGTGGCGCACGGCGACAAGGCGCGCGGCGAGATCCAGGCCCACGCGCGCGCCAGGTTGCAGCGGTCGCTGGCGGCCGACGCGCGGCTGCCGGTGTGGTTCCGGGTGGGCCTCGGCGAGATCACCGCGCCCGACCCGACGCCGTGGCTGCGCGCCGCGGCGACCCTGGTGGCCTACCGGCTGGAGTACGGGGTGACCGACGCGGTGCACCCGCTCGGCGAGGCGCCCGTCGCCGCGGCAGGCGGCTCCGCGGCCTGGGTGCGGCGCGCCAAGGTCTACGAGGCGCTGGTCAAGCAGTTCGAGGAGATGCGCCCGGACTCCCGCTCGTACTCGATCACCTGACCCGCGCGGTTCGATCCGGCAGGCCCCGGACCGGCCTCACCCCGCGCGTTCGGCGAGAACGACGAACTCGCGGCCCGGCCGGTCCGGGGCCTGCCGCACGTCCAGGACCCGGAACCCCGCCCCGACCAGGTCCGCCTCCAGCTCGGCTCGGTCGCGGAACCGCAGCACCGAGTCCGAGGCGAGCGCGGTCCCGTCCGGGAAGCGGTAGGTGTGCCGGAAGGACACCAGCGGCAGCGCCACCTCCAGCACCGCGAGCTCGGCGGTGACCGGTCCGACGCCGGGAACGTCCCTGGTCACCGGGGGAGTGCGCGCCCACTCCCCCCAGGCTCGGAACTCCGGGCGGCGGGTCTCGAACACCAGGTGACCGCCGGGGCGCAGCGCGTGGTGGGCGCCTGCGAGCGCCTCCGCCCAGCCGGCGTCGGTGGTGAACACCTGCGCGACGTTGCCGGTCAGCACCACCAGGTCCACGCCCAGCGCGGGCGCGTCGGCGGCCCCGCCGCCCAGCCGGCGGACCCGGTCGGCGTGCTCCTTGCCGCGCGCGACGTCCAGCCACGCCCCCGCCGGGTCCAGCCCGACCACCTCGATGCCGGCAGCCGCCAGCCGCACGGCCAGCGAGCCCGTGCCGCAGCCGACGTCGAGCACCCGGCGGGCGCCCAGCTCGGCGACCAGGGCGGTGCAGGCGTCCAGGTCGACCCGGTCGCCGTCGAACACGTCGTAGAGCGCGGCCGACCTCGGGTCCGCGAAGATCGCATCCGGCGCCGTCCGACGGTAGCGCCGCGTCCCGGAGGGCTCGACCGAATTCCGGCCTACCTGTTTCCCGGCCTACCTGTTTCCTGGCCGACCGCTTCCCGCCCCGGCAGCCCCGTCCGATCCCGTCCGGCCCCGGACGCGCGAACGCCCCCTGCGCCGCGCGGGCGAGGGGGCGTCGACGGGGTCGGTCAGGTCAGCACTTGGCGAGCACGCCCGCCAGCGCGTCGTGCTCGGCCTGGTCGACGGTCAGCGCGTACTGCGCCTTCACCTGGATCCAGTGCGCGACGTACGTGCACGCGTAGTCCGCCTTCGGCGGCATCCACTTGGCCGGGTCCTGGTCGCCCTTGGCGCGGTTGGTCTTCGCGGTCACCGCGATCAGCTGCACGCCGCCCAGGTCGTTCGCGAACGCCTTGCGCTTCTCGTCGTCCCACTTGTCCGCGCCCGAGCGCCACGCCTCGGCCAGCGGCACCGTGTGGTCGATGTCCAGGTCGCCCGCCTTGGTCACCTCGACGCCGTCGTAGGCGCTGACCCACGTGCCCGAGGTGGCCTTGCACTCGCCGTCGGTCTGCACGCCTGCGCCCTGCTGGCGCAGGACGACCTCGCGGGTGTCGCAGGAGTCGCCCTGGCCCGCCCAGTGCGGGAACCGGTCCCGGCTGTAGCCCGCCATCTTGGCCTCGGGGGCGATGGCCAGCCCGGCCAGCTGCTCGCCCGCCTGGCCGCTGTTCGCCGCGGGCGGCTGCTGCGGCGAGGACGATGTGGGCAGTTGGCCGTCCAGCACGCCCTGGCAGCCCGTCAGAGCCAGGAGGAGCACCGCCACGAGAGTCGTCCGCTTGCCGCTCATAACACTGAATGATTACACAACGGGGTCACCAAACCTCACTTCAGCGACGGACCGTATCTCCGTCGTGGGATTGGTGACCCCGTTGGTCCCGACTACTGCGGACGGCTGGTGAGGTAGCCGCCCATATGGGTGAAGTACTCGGTGGCGCCCAGTTCGACGCCCTCGTCGGTGCGGACCCGCTTCACCAGCAGCGCCCGACCGCGCCCGCGCCTGGCCTCCGGGCCCGCGACGATCGCGACGCCGTCGCCCTCGCGGTAGAAGATCCGGCCCGGCGTGCCGCCGTAGTTCTCCCGCGACACCTCGGCCTCCACGATCTCCAGCCTGCGGCCCCGGTGGAACGCGTAGGCGCTCGGGTAGGGCGCGCACTGCGCCCGCACCAGGCGGTCCAGCTCCTCGGCGGTCCAGGTCCAGTCGATCCGCAGGTCCTCCTCGGCGCGCTTGTGGAAGAAGCTCGCCTTCGAGCGGTCCTGCGGGGTGAACTCGGTGCGCCCGGACGCCAGCTCGGCCAGCCCGTCCACGGTGATCGGCCCGAACAGCGCCAGGGTCTTGTGGAACAGGTCGGCGGTGGTGTCGCGCGGCCCGACCGGCACGGCGCGCTGGAGCACGACGTCCCCGGCGTCGAGGGTGTCGTCCATCATGTGCGCGGTGACGCCGACCTCCTTCTCGTCGTTGATCAGCGCCCAGATCAGCGGCGAGAACCCGGCGTAGGCGGGGAGCAGCGAGTCGTGCACGTTGAGCGTCCCCCGCTTGGGGAGGTTGAACACCTTCGGGGGAATCCAGGTGCGCCAGTTCGTCGCCACGATGACGTCCGGGTCGTCCTCCTTGAGGCGGGTCAGCAGCTCCTCGTCGTCCGGTCGCTCGCGGATCAGCACCTCGATGCCGTGCTCCTCGGCGAGATCGGCGACCGAGTCGCTCCAGATCCGCTCGTAGGCGTGGTCGCTCTTCGGGTGGGTGACGACGAGCGCCACCTCGTGCTCGGAGTCCAGGAGCGCCTGGAGCGTGCGGTGCCCCCAGGTCTGGTAGCCGAACATGACGACCCGCATGAACTCCTCCTCGGAATGGCAAGCCTAACCTAAGTTATCCAACCCTAAACGAGTCCGCCGTGATTACTCTGCGCGTGTGATCCTTGACGTGAAGTTGGTGCGCGGACGGGTCGTGACGCTGGACCCCGCCGGGACCGGGTCGGACGTGGTGGGCGTGTGGCGCGGACGCGTGGTCGGGGTGGGCGACCAGGTCCGCGACCTGCCCGCCAGGCGCGTGGTCGACCTGGACGGCGCGGTGGTGCTGCCGGGTTTCGTGGACGCCCACACCCACCTGGCGTGGACCGGCCGCGCGGCCCGGATGCCGGACGTTTCGGGATGCCGCACCGTCACCGAGGTCGTGGCCCTCCTGGCGGCCCACCGGACCGGGGCCTGGCTGGAGGCGGCGGGCTACGACCACCGCCTCCTGGACCGCCCGCTCACCGCGCGCGACCTGGACGCGGTGGGCGGGCGCGTCTACCTGCAGGACGTGTCGGGCCACGCCTGCGTGGTCGACTCCGGCACGCTGGCCGAGCTGCCCGCGCACGCCCTGGCCGACGCCGAGCGCGACGCCGAGGGCGCGCTGACCGGTTTCCTGGCGGAGGGCGCCCAGAGCGCCGCCCGAGCCCTGCTGCTCCCGTACCCGCTGTCCCACGTGATCGCCGACGTGGAGGCGGGCGCCAGGCAGTGCCTGTCCGAGGGCGTGGTCCTGGCCGCGGAGGCGGGTGTGGCAGGCGGCCTGATCGGGACCACCCCCCTGGAGGTGGCCGCCTACCAGCAGGCCACCCTCCCCATCCGGGTGCAGCTGATGGTCGCCG
>NZ_JBQGCX010000674.1:0-3156 GCF_052038725.1 Actinosynnema sp. | reverse complement strand
CGGGCGGGGGGGCGCCCCCGCGGGGGTCGTGCCCGCACGGTCGCGCGCCCGCGCCCCCCCGCCGGGCTACCGCGTCGAGCCGCCCCCGGGACCACCCCGCCCGTCCTCCGGCCGCTCCACCGCGGCCCGGAACAGCCCGAGCCCCAGGTCCACCGGGTCGTCCAGCCCCACCTCGCCCAGCGCCTCCTCCGGCAGCGCCAGCAGCGAGATCGCCACCCCGAGGAAGTACGCGTCCAGCAGCGCCGCGTCCTTCGCCGACCCCGGCAGCCCCGCCACCCGGTGCAGCGCCGCGCCCGCCCCGGCGTTCGCCACCACCATCCGCCCCAGCGCCTCGCGCACCCCCGGCCTGCGCACCGCCTCCAGGTACAGCTCCACCATCGCCAGGAACTGCGTCGGGTCGTCCGCCACCGCGCGCCGCAGCAGCGCCGGGTACAGGCCGGCGACCTGGTCGGCGGACACGCCCGGCGGGGTGGTCGCGCGCAGGCGGTCCACGGCCTCGGTGTGCAGGGAGGTCATGTGGGCCGCCGCCGCGCCGAGCAGGGCGTCCCTGGTGGGGAAGTAGTTCTTCGTCGTGCCCTCCGGCACGCCCGCGCCCCGGTCGACCGCCCGGTGGGTCAGGCCGCGCCCGCCCTCGGCGGCCAGGACCGCGATGGCCGTGTCGCACAGCAGGTCCCTGCGGTTCGGGTCCCTGCGGTTCGGATCACGGCGGGTCGGGTCGCGGCGGGAGGTCACGGTGAGCAGACCCTAGCCGACACGGCCGGGGGACGTCGTGCGGACGCGGGGGCTCGCCACCCGCGCGCCGCGCTCCAGCACCAGCCACGCGCCGCACGGGCAGCGGCGGTAGGCCACGGGGCCGTGGGCGTCGGCCGGGTAGGCGGGGTCGTCGACGGGCCAGCCGCAGTGGGGGCATCTGGTGTTCACCCGTCCGAGCATGATGTCATCGTTCAGTGCACTTCAACCCTTACGGCGGCGCGGCGGCCCAGATGGCGGCGACGCTGGTGAACCTGGACCGGGACTGCTCGCCCGAGCGCCTGCTGGACGTGCTGCGCACGCTGGACTACAAGCCCGTCGGCACGCTCGACGCGGGCGGGGCGCGGGCGCTGCTGGACTGGGCGCGGCGGCTGGAGCAGGTGTTCGACGACCCGCGCGGCACGGTCGGGCTGGTCAACGAGCTGCTGGCCGAGACCGCGACCCGCCCGCACATCTCCACGCACGACGGCCGCCCCCCGCACCTGCACTTCGCGCCCGCCGAGCTGCCCACGCAGGAGCGGGTGCGCGCGTACACGGCGGCGGGGGTGGCGCACGCGGTGTGCGACGCGCCGGACCGGCTCGGGCGGTGCGCGGCGCCGGGGTGCGCGGTGGTGTACGTGGACACCTCCCGCAACGGGCGGCGGCGGTTCTGCTCGACGCGGTGCGCGAACCGGGTGCACGTGTCGCTGCACCGCTCGCGGCGCGGGGCCGACGAGGGCTGAGCGCCTGCGGGGCGGCGCGCACCCGCGCGGGACCGGGCGCCGGTCGGCCGCGGGGGCGCGCCCCCGTGGGGTCAGCCGACCAGGCGGGCGTACTCGTAGCGGGTGGAGCCGTTCTCGTCGCCGTTGTGCTGCCTGCCGACCATGACCTCCAGCTCCCCCGCCTTGGAGCTGCTGCTGCTCTCCTTCTGCGGGTCGGTCCACCGGCGGCCGGTCAGCGTCACGGCGCGCCCGGCCACGCTCAGCTGGGCGGTGGCGTAGCGGGTGGAGCCGTTCTCGTCGCCGGAGTGCTGCCTGCCCACCAGGACCTGGTCGGTGGCCGCGGAGAACAGCGAGTTGCTCTCCTTCTGGAAACCGCTCCAGGTGGGCGCGCTGACCGCGGCGATCTGCGAGTCGATCAGGATCAGCGCGCAGTAGTAGGTGGTGGTGCCGTTCTCGTCACCGCCGTGGGCGCGCCCGATGAGGACCTGGTTGGTCGGGCAGGTGAAAGCGGTCCCGGCGGACTCCTTGATCTTCTCGGTGTACGCGTCGATGACGACGATCTGGGCGCTGGAACTGGTCTCGGCGGCGGACGCCGTGACGGGCATCGCGGCGAGGAGACCCACTGCTGCCAGCGTGGACGCCATCGCCGTCGTGCTCGGGAAGCGGCTCACAACAATTCCTTCCAAGTGATGTGGAAAGCGGTCGTGAAACTTCTGACGACGGGCAAGCTAACAGGTGCGCAAACCGACCAGGAATAGTCCGTCTGCCGTCTCGTTCACATTCGGACGGGACGGTTTCAGGCGTTTTCTGGGGTCTTTTCCGCCTTCGGCTCCCCGGCGCGGGGGA
This sequence comes from Actinosynnema sp., assembly GCF_052038725.1. Taxonomy (NCBI): domain Bacteria; kingdom Bacillati; phylum Actinomycetota; class Actinomycetes; order Pseudonocardiales; family Pseudonocardiaceae; genus Actinosynnema; species Actinosynnema sp. The sequence continues at coordinate 859 of NZ_JBQGCX010000674.1, read as the reverse complement.
TTGACCGGCCCGCGGGTTCGGCCGGTCAGCGGGGCACGCGCCTGCCGAAGCGGGCGTCGGTGAACGATGCGGTGTCCCCCACCAGCGCGGAGGTGACGTCGGTGCGGCCCCGGAACCACACCCGGTCGAAGCGCGCGTCGTGCCCGAAGGTGGCGCCGGTGAACAGCGCCCGCCCGCCGAAGCGCGCCCCGGTGAAGTCCGCCGGACCGGTCAGCTCGGCCCCGCACAGGTCGGCCCGGCCGGACACCCTGGCCCCGGCCAGGCTCGTCGCGCCCGCCACCCGCACCCCGCGCAGCACCGCGTTGCCGGTGAACACCGCGCCGGTCAGGTCGGCGTCGGCGGTGAACAGGGTGTCGGCGAGGTCGGCGTGCCGCAGGAACCTGGCCTGCGCGAACGTGGCCGGGCCGGTGACGGTCATCGCGCGCAGCCGCGCGTCGCCCAGGAACACCGCGCCGGTCAGGTCGACCCGGCCGGGGCGGCAGCCGGACAGGTCCAGGTCGACCAGGGTGGCGCCCGCCGCGCGCAGCTCCATGCCGGGCCAGAAGCCGGGGCCGGGGCTCAGGTGGGCGCGCAGGCGGTCCTGCACCTCGGTGCGCCAGGCCGCGTTCAGGCCGCGCGCCACGCCCGAGCGCAGGCAGATCAGCAGCAGGTCGACCGCGTCCTGGCGGCGGTCGGGGCGCCGCGCGACGTGCGCGTCGAGCCGGTCCAGCGCGTGCGGGGCCCCGTCGAGGACATCGCGGGTGACGCGGCGCCACGCGGTCGGGGTGGACACCCGGTCCGGGGCGGTGCGGCGGCGGGCGTGCTCGTCGAGGAGGGTGTCGTGCTCGGACATGCGCACCTGGCGCGCCACGGCGACCGC